>DEKO01000214.1:3058-3252 GCA_002353885.1 Porphyromonadaceae bacterium UBA2720 | reverse complement strand
AGGGTGGAACCTTTACATGAAACATTGAATGCCATTGATGACGCACAGACAGACATACTCGCCATACAGCATGATGCAGAACGCTTGCTAAAAAAAGCCATGCGGAGGTTGCCAGCCACGAAGCGCAAGATGTTGCTGATGCGCAGTGATGGAATGTCTATGGAAGAAATTGCCGCTGCATGTGGCACGACCGC
>DEKO01000214.1:2822-3026 GCA_002353885.1 Porphyromonadaceae bacterium UBA2720 | reverse complement strand
ATGATATGTGCCGCAAGAAAGGAACTGATAAGTATATTAAAAATAAGGAGGACAAAGATATGAGTAAGTTACACGACAAGCGAGTCCGCCTGTTGATGGTGAAACGCTATCTTAATGCTGAGACCTCTATAGATGAGGAACGGGAGTTGAGCGAATTCTATGCCACTACCACCGAAAAGCTCACTTCGGAAGATGAGGATGTGC
>DEKO01000214.1:2235-2723 GCA_002353885.1 Porphyromonadaceae bacterium UBA2720 | reverse complement strand
GCTCGGCAGAGACTCTTAACCATCGCTGGATGGATAAGTGCTGTGGCTGCCTCGATAGGCTTACTGTTTATACTCTTTGATAATAACACGAGTGGTAACACTGAGTCTATTGATGAACAAATGGCAATGACACAGTCAGAGCAAATAGACATTCGTATTGAAACGGAAGAACCTGAGGAGCTAAAGCCCGCAACAGAAACACCCCACATTTCTTCTGCCAGTGTAGAGGAAAAAGAGGATGTGCAGCAAATGAAGCCTGCAAAGAGCAAACAGGCCAAGCATTCTACAGTCAAGTCCAATGATGCGAGACCTATAGAGGTCGTTCGTGCCAACATTCATCCACTTGATGAGGTTATGGCCGCAGCCAACATTATGGGCGAACAGGTGGAAACCTATCACATTCAACCAGCAGGCGACGCAACGATTGTCACCAAGACCTTCGTTGACGGCACGTCCAGTTCGTGCCTTGTCTGCGCTATGGATGGCGG
>DEKO01000214.1:0-2076 GCA_002353885.1 Porphyromonadaceae bacterium UBA2720 | reverse complement strand
CAGAGCTTGAACCTCTACATTATTGACGGCAGGCATGTGGATAATTTCGACGGCTCTCAACTCGTTGGCAGGCAAATCAAGTTCTATGAGATAAAGCAACAAGAGAGAGTAACCATCCACAACATCTTCACCACAGACAATTGGATGAAACTGAAGGAAAACCTTGACAGCACCCAAGTAATTAGTCTGCAGACCAAGACCGTCCTTAATGTGCCGGACAATGGCAGTTGGACTATTGTTGGGCAGCCGAGCGACACAATCACGGCAAGCAGAACTCCATCCATGCGGATGGAAACCATGTCTGACCCGCTTATCATACTCGACGGTGAACTCTATATGGGCAAGGTGGGCGACATCAAGCCAGCAGACATCAAGAGTATCAATGTCTATAAGCGTAGCAGCGATGTGGCCCGCTCGTATGGTGAGCAAGGCAAGAATGGTGTGATAGAAATATTCACCCTCCGTCTGCCCGATGCCATCAGCTATTTCATCAACGGCGAGCCAGCTACCAAAGAAGCATTTAAAAGCCTATCACCAGAGAGAATCAAAAAAGTGACCGTGCTGAAGCGAGGTTCCTGGGCTGCCATGAAAGCCAGTCCAGACGGAAGGACAAACGACATTTATCAGATTACGACAAAATGACAAATCAATCAAACTCCATTAGACACATGAAATGGACTTTTTTTACTATTTTGTTTACCCTCGTTTCTATGACGGGGCTGGCACAAGACGCAAACACATGCAAGCGGATAGCAGAGCACATCTTGACTGCCGCACAGAATCATAAGCCTGACGGCATTGAGGAATTGTTGGCATCCGACTTCCATTTCAACAACATCAAGCAACCACTGGCCGCTAAAGTGCTGAAACAAATTATTGCCCAAATGCCAACCATGATGAGTTGGGAACTGGCTGACACCGAACAGAACAGCACGGGGCTGACACTACGTTACATCATCACGAAGCCCGACAGTTCTACCTCGGAGGCAACAATCCTTTTTAGTGCTGACAACTTGGTGCTTGAAGCCAATTTGCTGTCAGGTAATGTCTCTCTTCTAAAAGCCAATCCCACACCCAATAAACAACCCGAAGTGAGCATAGTTCGCGTACCAATACATCGCCATAACGGGTTACCCATCGTAATCGTCATCATTGATGGTCAACCTTGCAATATGTTCTTCGACACAGGTGCCCCAGGAGTCATTCTCAACAGTAAATATTTTGACCACAACATTAGCGGTCAGGTAATGGGAAGTGGAGGCCGAGGTGCCGTCGGCACAGGTTCGGTCAGCGGTGTTCACCACGTGAAATCAATGGACATGTTCGGCGTTACGCTCCATGAGACGGACATCATGACATCGGACTTAAGCAATCTGGAGACCATCGGCGTAACGGTGCACGGCATCTTGGGACAGAGCTACTACAAAGATTTTGATGTGCTGTTTGATTTCAAGAGGGACGAGATAGTGCTGCTAAGCCCGGACACCTCGCACCAATGGCTGCTGAACGAGGGCTACAGTTGCCAAACGGTGAGCGGCATAAAGAAAGGCCACCTGTTGACCTTCGACTGCCAAGTTGGCGGTGTACCCGTTGTGCTTGCTTTCGACAGTGGAGCACAAAGCAACCTGCTCTACAGCGATTGGCCACAACTGCATCCGACCACTGTTAAGGGCATCAAGAAAACCCACCTCACAGGCTATGGCGATGGACGAGCATCGATTACAAAGGGCAAAACCGCCCTTACGCTCGGCGGGCGCACATTCAAGAAACAGCAGACAGCGTTCTCTAATGTGTCTCACCTAAAAGAGAGCAAAGGCATTGACGGCCTCTTCGGTTGCGAAGTACTTGCCAAACAAAAACTGCTTATCTCATACAAACGCCAAGAGCTGATACTGGTTGATTAAAGTCACAAGCAAGACGGAATTAATGAGCAAGTAAAACGTTATTATCTTCGGAGCTACATCAACAAAATCTACTATTCAGTCTGTATCGATTATTGTAGATTATTCTTATTAGAAAAAAAGTTGTCCTTCCCATGCAGTCTTTTTCTCTATTGTAGGACTTAATGGATAGAGA
>DEKO01000006.1 GCA_002353885.1 Porphyromonadaceae bacterium UBA2720 | reverse complement strand
CATTCGGCTTGCACAAGATTTCGCGGTTTTAAAAAAGCAGAAGCCACATTCGCGTAATTCGCGGTTTTTAAAAAAACAGAGTATTCGAGGATGCGTGTTAAATTTGTGTAAAAGTTTTGCTGTGCGGCCTAAAGGTAGTAATTTTGTCATTCTATTAAAAGGCCTATGGAGTTTAAAGTCTTGAGGACTAGTGATTTGTCTCGTGAGCAAGTCGTTGGGATTAACGACTTGTTCTGCCGCGTTTTTGACAAAGAACGTTCGGTTGATGAGATGTTGGCCAAGTATGAGCTGAACGCCTTCGGCTACAGCTATGTCAGTTTCTTTGAGGACGAGGGGGTGATTCATGGCAGTGTCACATTTGTTCCGGGCTATTTCATGGTCAATGGTGTGAAGAAGGTGTTTGCCTACTCGATCGACTCGATGGTCGACAAGGACTATCGCGACCTGTTCGAGATCATGGAGATCACCAACAACGCCTATGCGCATCTCAAGGCCGAGGGTGTCTCGTTCTATTTCGGCTATCCCAACGACAACTCTTATCCCTTCATGACGCGTGCCAAGCTGGCCTATGACATCGGCAAGCTCGACACCTATGTGTTGCCTTATCGCATCGGTGGCGTCAAGCCGGGTCTCAAGGGCCTGAACTGGCTGTCGCGCGGCTGCAGCCGCGTGTGGTGCTGGCTGTCGGGCCTGTTGGCGTCGCAGCAGGTGGCAACGTTTGCCATCCACAAGGACGAGTCGTCGTTCAATGGTCCGCGCTACCGTTGGTTTGACGACTATGGCATCGTCACCATCGACGACTTCACCCTCTATTACCGCATCGTGGTGCACGAGCATGTGCGCACGGCCTTCATTGTCGACATCGACAAGAAGTCGGCGCGCAACTTCCAGCGCAGCGTGAGCTATCTGCTCAAGCACGAGTCGTCGCGTTTCGACATCATCCTCTATGTGGGCCATCTGCCCTTTGGCAATACGGGGCTGGTCAAGATTCCGCTCAAGCGTGCGCCCAAGCACTTCAACTTTGTGGGCTTCGCACTTGCCGGCGAGGACATGGGGGTGGACATGTTCGATATCGCCAACTGGGACACCAACCTGTCAAACTACGATTTAATTTAACCTCTTAATATAATATAGTAATGGATATCAATGCTTTTGTTGAGGGCTTTGCCCAGCAGTTTATGGATACTGACCCTAGTGAGATCACGGCCTCGACCCGGTTTCATGACCTGGAGGAGTGGAGTTCGCTCACGGCACTGTGTGTGATTGGCTTTGTGCGCACCGAGTGTGGCAAGACCATCACTGCCCGTGAGTTGAAGGACATCGACACGGTCCAGGACCTGTATGACCTGGTGCAGACACTCTAGAGGTATAATCGTTAACCCGATTGCAACATGGCATATATCAAGGCAATATCCTATTACCTGCCAGAGCAGGTGATGACCAACCAGCAGCTGCTGGAGCGTTTCCCCGAGTGGAACAGCGACAAGGTGGCCCAGAAGATAGGCGTCGAGTGCCGTCATGTGGCCTCGGCAGGCGAGACCGCCGGTGACATGGCCGAGCAGGCAGCCCGCCGTCTCATGGCCGAGCACAACATCGCTCCCGAGAGCATCGACTTCTTGTTGCTGTGCACCCAGAGTCCCGACTATTTCTTGCCCTCGACGGCATGTGTGCTGCAAGACCGATTGGGCTTGCCCAAGTCGTGTGGAGCCTTTGACTTCAACCTAGGCTGCTCGGGAGCAATCTATGGCTTGGCAGTGGCCAAGGGCCTGATAGCCGCCGGAGTGGCACACAACGTGCTGCTGCTCACTGCCGAGACCTACACCAAATATCTGCATCCCGACGACAAGAGCAACCAGACCATCTTCGGCGACGGTGCCGCAGCGTGCCTGGTGTCGGGTGACGGTGGCTTTGCGCGCATTGGCGAGTTTGTCCTGGGCACCGACGGCTCGGGAGCCAACAACCTGATTGTCAAGTCGGGCGCCTCGCGTCAGCCACAGCCCACTGGGCAAGTGGTGACCGACGACGAGGGCCACCAGTGGCATGACGACTACCTGTATATGAATGGTGGTGCCATCTTCAACTTTACGCTCGACGTCGTTCCGCCGCTCATCGCTGAATTGCTGGCCAAGCACCAGCTCACCCGCGACGATGTGGACTATTATGTCTTCCATCAGGCCAACAAATATATGCTCGAGACCATCCGGCGATTTGCCCGACTGCCTCAAGACAAGTTCTACGTCAACCTGCAGCAGACGGGCAACACTGTGTCGTCGACCGTGCTGATTGCGCTCAGCCAGTGCCGCGACCGGCTCAAGTCTGGCGACCGGGTGATGCTTGCCGGCTTCGGGGTGGGCCTGTCCTATGGCGGCACCATCATCGAGGTGATTTGAACTGAGCCCTGAGCCTGAAACAACGATTTTCGTCATGCGAGTACTGACCTTTGACATCGAGGAATGGTTCCACCTGCTCGAGTGCGACGACACCAAGACCGAGCAGCAGTGGGCCAACTACGAGGTGCGCATCTACCAGAATGTGGAGCGCATCCTCGACATTCTGCATCAGTCACACACCCGTGCCACATTCTTTGTCATCGGGTGGATAGCAAAGACCTATCCCGACCTGGTCAGACGCCTGTCGGAGGAGCACGAGGTGGGATGCCACACGATGAACCATCAGCTCGTGTGGCAGCAGTCGCCCCAGGAGTTCAGGCAGGATGCCGAGAGCGGCATCAAGCTGCTGGAGGACATCACCGGCCAGCGTGTGCGCATGTTCAGGGCACCGGGCTTCTCGATCCGCAAGACCGAGGCTTGGGCATTCGACATCTTGAGCGAGCTGGGCATCACCCACGACAGCAGTGTCTTCCCGGCCCATCATGCCCATGGCGGGATGCCCGAGTATGCGTCACCCGTGCCGTCAATCATCGAGCACGGCGGCGCGCGCATCAAGGAGTTCCCCATCCGTCCCCACATGGTGGCGGGTCATCCGCTGATGTTTGCCGGTGGAGGCTACTTCAGGTTGTTTCCCTACTTCCTGATCAAGCGGTGGACCCGTCAGTTGGACGACTACCTGCTGTCCTACATCCATCCGCGCGACCTCGATGCCGGCCAGCCGATGATCAAGTCGCTGCCGCTGACGCGCAAGTTCAAATCTTATGTGGGGCTGGGCCGCGCCGAGGCAAAGCTGCGCCAGTGGCTGGCTGACTTTGAGTTCACCGACATTGCCACGGCCGATGCCATGATCGACTGGGACCATGCCCCGGTGGTGAAGCTGTGAGGTGCACATGGGCCTATTGATTTTGGCGAAAATGTGTTATAAAACATAAATTGTTTTGCCATGTCGATGCTTTGCAGTAACTTTGCTGCCTGGTCAGGTTTGAGGGGTCAGGTCGAGCAGCCCGAGGTCGAGCCGGGCCAGAAGCGCCCGCCGGCCAGCAATGCCTGGGTGCCTGCAGCGGCAGGCCTCATCCTCGGCGGCGAGGTGGTGAAGGCACTATGCGAATCACCTTCAATAGCATCTTTTGAATCATAGACGAAGCACAATTGTTCATTGTAACTATTCAGCGATTCTGCTTGGCATAGCAATCCAAGTCTTCGACTTGTCCTTAATAAAACACAGAACGTGAATCGCTGAATAGTTACTGTTCATTTTTCATTTGTTATTAAATAAAAAACACCCTATTTTATTCAATACAGTTTGCCAATTAAATAAAAACAGACTGAAATTTGCTAATTTGAACAAAAACAATTAACTTTGCAGTGCTTTCTAATAAGCAATTGCGATGAATGTTGACAAAATTGTTCAGAAATACTTTGTTGGTGGTAATATACTGCCGACAATTGAAGTGTTTGATAACTCAAATATCTATCAGGTTTATCAAGACGTAGTTAATCTGCTCAAAGATAACCCTGATATTGAACTGAGTGTACTGCAAATTTTCAGTTATTGCTTTTATGAGATATTAGATAATGCGTTGATTCATTCTGGGAAAAATTGTGGAACTGTAGTCATGCGTTATCTTCCAAACAAACATCGCATTCAGTTTTTAGTTGGCGATGATGGTATAGGTGTCCGAAATTCATTGTCCCAAAATCCAATATACGCAGACATTGACGAAGCAGACGCATTGGTTAGATGTGTTGAAGATCAAGTGACAGATGGTCAAGGTATGGGGTTTGGACTATTTTCAACCATGAAAATGGTACAGAACACCAAAGCTCAGATGATAATACATTCTGGCACACATATTCTTCTCACTGATGGCTCTGTTTTAAATATCCAAGAGGCGGAACATTGGCAAGGGACAATCGTTTTTGTTGACATCCAGTCAAATGTTGAGGTTGAGCCCAACAAAATTCTTGATTATCGTGCCGATTGTGAAGATGAATATAATAGTGAATTTGAGAATAACGACGAACTAAAAGAATTGTGGTAAAAGATGGTTACGTTTCATTTCAATCAATTTGGGGAAAACTTGGGTACAAGGCAATTAGGACTCAAAGTCAAAGAACAATTGTGGCCATTAGTGTTTGATGCCGATAAAGTTGAACTTAACTTTGACGGAGTGAACGTTGTGTCCAATTCGTTTGCTGACGAGTGTATCGCAAAGTTATTGCTCGAAATGACCCTCAATCAACTCAAGCAGAAGACCACTTTCACTGGCTTGAACGTTTTTGCTCGACAAAATATTGTTATTGCCTTACGTCGTCGATTGCATCAGTGTTCAAAAGAAGAGGTCAATTAACTCATAACTATCCTAATCCCATGAAACGGATAGCAGTGGTAGCCATCTTGCTGTTGGGCAGTTTGGCGGTGATGGCGGAAGATGTCACCTTTATGAGCAACCGTCGGCATTGGGAGAAACTCCCCACAGCCACATTGATGAAGATGGGTGGCAATTATCTGGACTATCGCATGATGCCCAAGAGTGCCTTGCTTTGCTACACGATTGTCATCAACCGATATGGCGAGAACATCAATGATGAAGACTTGAAATACTGCATCCGAGCCTATCACCACATTGGCGACACGTATCGTATCTACTATAACAACCAAGCCGGGGCAACTGGATGGATCAGGTGGTTAGCCCCGCCTTCCGCATCGACGACCATGCCTACTCCAGCGTAGCCACTATCGGTAGCGACAACGCCCGTGAGATAGCACGCTACAACTTGGCTGGTCAGCGCGTCGATGCCGATGCCACGGGTGTCGTCATCATCAAGATGAGCGACGGCACCGCCCGCAAGGTGCTTAAATAAATGCCTCACCCCAAACCCCTCTCCGGCAGAGAGGGGCTTTCACATTAGCAAGCTGCCTGGCTGGGACTCCTGCCAGGCGGTTTTTGTTAGGCAACTCTCCATCAGCTATCCCAATCAAAAATTATGTTATAAAACATAAATTGTTTTGCCATGTCGATGCTTTGCAGTAACTTTGCGGCCTGGTTAGGTTTGAGGGGTCAGGTTTGAGGGGTCAGGTTTGAGGGGTCAGGCTTGAGACTCGAAACACGAAACGCGAAACACGAAACACGAAACACAAAACTCTAAACAATAGAATACAATGGCAAGATTTGACAAGGCCGTTCTGGCCGAGAAGTATGGCATCACCGGTGTGACCGAGGTGCTCTACAACCCCTCTTACGAGGTATTGTTCAACGAAGAGACCAAGCCCGGTC
>DEKO01000002.1 GCA_002353885.1 Porphyromonadaceae bacterium UBA2720 | reverse complement strand
TTCGTCTTCAAGTTCATCAGCGTCCCCGCCAAATGGATAAGGACAGCAAGACACTACGTACTGAACATCTACACGGACAACAGCTCATACCAGAACCCGTTTACTCTCGCTGACGGCTGAGAATCCGACTTTGAGGGTTACGACAGCATAAAGCCCCTGCAATGCTTATTGGGGTAAGGGGAAGGTAGGCAAAAACCATGCATAAACACGTTTATAACGACATGAGAATCATCAAATTGGGTATTTGACAGCAAAATTAGACTGCATTACTATTAGTTGCGGATTTTAGGATTATGATACAGTTTCAGGGGTCAGGGGTGGGTTTTCACCCATCAAGCGTTTCCGCCATTGAGCATTACCTTAATTTTTTCCGAGCATGATATTGACGATGACGTTCACGTCACCCACATCGATGCCGTCCAAGCCGTCAACATTGGCGTTGCCGGTGTAGTTGTCGGGGCTGTCTTTGCCCAGCATAATGTTGACCAAAATGTTCACATCGGCCACATCGACCGAGCCGTCGCCGTTGATGTCACCCCGCATGCCGCTGCTGATGGGCGTGCCGTCGCTCATCAGTGCGTTCCAGCGTTTGGCTGTCGCGGCTGCTTGGTGAGTGCTGGTGAACACATTGCCTTCGCCCGTGGCGGCGAGCACTCGCAGATTGCCCGGGTTCTCGCTCGTGGGGATCGTGGGCAGGTCGCTGACAAATCTGGACATCGCATCCTCGGCCAACTGGTTTTCGTAGCACTCAACATGGCGCAGGGCAGGGCAGTCTGACGCTCTGAGCGAGGTCAACTGGTTGCTGTAACACTCGAGCTGGACCAGCGACGAGCAGTTGTTCACATTGAGCAAGGTCAGCGCGTTACTGTAGCACTCGAGCGTGGTCAGCGACGAGCAGTTGTTCACATTGAGCGAGGTCAATGCGTTGCCGTAGCAGTTGAGTGTGGTCAGGCCGGTGTTGCTGCTCACGTCCAGCGTCTTGAGTGCACTGTGGCCAGTGATGCTCAGGGTGCCGCTCAGGCGGTTGCTCGAGCAGTTGATGGTCTGCAGCGAGTTGGGCATGGTGCCGAGCGAGGCCAGCTGGTTGCTGTAGCAGTTGAGCGTGGTCAGCGCCGTGCAGCCGACCACACTGAGCGAGGTCAATGCGTTGCTGTAGCAGTTGAGCGTGTTCAGGTCAGTGTTGCTGCTTACGTCAAGTGTCTTGAGCGAACTGCGGCCGGTCAAGCTCAGTGTGCCGCTCAGGCGGTTGTTGCCGCATTTGAGTGTCTGCAGTGAGTTGGGCAGTGACGGCAGCGAGGTCAGCTGGTTGCTGTTGCAGTCGAGCGTGGTCAGCGACGAGCAACCGTCCACATTGAGCGAGGTAAGCCCGTTGCTGTAGCAGTTGAGCGTGGTCAGACCGGTGTTGTAGCTCACGTCCAGCGTCTTGAGCGCGCTGCGGCTGGTCACGCTTATCGTGCCGCTCAGGCGGTTGTATGAGCAATTGATGGTCTGCATCGAACTGAGCACCTGAAACGAGGTCAGCTGGTTGCTGTGGCAGTCGAGCGTGGTCAGCGACGAGCAGCCGATCACATTGAGCGAGGTCAGCGCGTTGCCGTAGCAGTTGAGTGTGGTCAGGCTGGTGTTACTGCTCGCGTCCAGCGTCTTGAGGGCACTGCGGCCGGTCACGCTCAGCGTGCCGCTCAGGCGGTTGCTCGAGCAGTCAATTGTCTGCAGCGAGTTGGGCAGGGTGCCCAGCGAGGTGAGCTGGTTGCTGTAGCAGTTGAGTGTGGTCAGCGCCGAGCAGCCGTCCACGTTGAGCGAGGTCAGCCCGTTGCCGTAGCAGTTAATTGTTGTCAGGCCGGTGTTGCTGCTCACATTGAGTGTCTTGAGCGCACTGCGGCCGGTGATGCTCAACGTGCCGCTCAGACGGTTGTTCGAGCAGTTGATGGTCTGCAGCGAGTTGGGCAGGGTGCCCAGCGAGGTCAGATAGTTTGCCTTGCAGTCGAGGTAGGTCAGCGATGTGCAACCCGACACGTTGAGTGTGTTCAGGTTGTTGGTATAGCAATAGAGAGTCTTCAGTGAGCTGGGCAAGGTGCCGAGCGTGGTCAGATAGTTGTTATAGCAGCTGAGCGTGGACAGTGCCGAGCAACCACTCACATTGAGCGTGGTCAGCCCATTGTTATAGCAGTTGAGCGTAGTCAGACTAGTAGAGTTGCTGATGTCGAGTTGCTTGAGGTTGGTGTAGCCCGTCAGACTCAGCGTGGTGAAGTTGTTGCCACCGCACAAGAGATATTTCAATGAGTTAGGCAACGTCGGCAGCGATGTGAGCTTGTTGCCTCGGCAATAGAGTGTCTCCAATGAGCTGGGCAACGTTGGCAGCGATGTGAACTGATTGTTATCACAGCTGATCGTGTTCAGTGCCGTGCAGCCACTGATTGTGAGCGATGTTAGCGCGTTACTGTTACAGTTTAATGAGGTTAGGGTGGGGGTGTTGCTCACATCCAAAGTCTTGAGTGAACTGTGGTTGTTCACGACCCAAGTAGTGAACTGGTTGCCGCCACAATACAGATACTGCAGCGAGGCTGGGAGGTCGTAGACGTAGGGCAACTTGTTGTTGTTGCATCTGAGCGTCTGCAGTCGGGTGAGCGACGACACGTTGAGCGAGGTCAGGTTGTTGTAGGAGCAGTTGAGCGTGGTCAGGTAGGTGAGCAGATTGATGCCTGTTAGGCTGCTGATGCTGTGGCTCGAGCAGTCGAGCGAGGTCAGGTTCTGATGCTGGCTCTTGGTCAGGTAGTGCTCGCCGCTGCTGCACTTGCCCAGCATCACACCAAGGAAGTTGCCGTCCGGGAAGTTGCTGCTGTTGACTATCACACCCCAGTCGTCGGTGAAGTGCGAGTAGGTCGACCCGCCCACAAAGTAGCCGCTGGTGCTGTTAAACGAAGTGCCCTCGGATGGGGTGACACACTTCACCGTTCCATTACAGTACATAGCACCTGTCTCATAGAGTGCATAACCATTAGAATAGTGGATTTTCACGTCGCTTTGAGTACCGAATGTGACTGATTTGCATTTGTAAAAACCATGGCCCGAAGCATTGATGGTGGCTTTGATGTTCGTGAGGGTCACATTGCTGCTGCCGGTCTTGCTCTTGCCCTCAAAGCCCGCAATGGTATAACTGCTGGTTTTGCCCGTACCCGTCACGTTCAGCGTTCCGGAGCCGGTCACATAGGCTGTGACATCGTTGACATAGATCACACCACGGCCCGAGTTCTCACCGGCAGTCATCTTGGCGTTCAGTGTGCTGCCGCTGGTGATGCTGATGGAGGTGTGTTTGTCCAGATGCAGGGCGTTGGCCTTGGCGCACTGCACGGTACACGAGCCCACAATCTTGATGGTCAACTCATCCACGCTGCGGTTGTGGATGCCATAATCGTCACCGCCGTCCGAACGCGAAATGGTCGCATTGGTCAGTGTCAGGATCTTGTTGGTCGGGTCATATGTGACCGACCCCGTGATTTTGCTGCCGGTCACGTTGTTGTAGTTGCTGCTCGAGACCTCGACACCGGCAACGTTGATGCCATAGTTTGTCGCGGCCCGCATGCCCGTCGCCCCCAATATCAGGGCCACAAGCAGAGTAAGTAAAATTTTCTTGTTCATAGTGTTATTGTTTTTTGAATTTGTTTATTCATAAATTTCTGCGTAATCTGCGTGAGATAAACCCTCATGTAACAAAACCAACGGCACATCCTGACCGAGGACAGGATGTGCCGTGATGATGTTGTATATAATTAAACTTCTGAAAATCAGGAAATTGCGATGTATGTATATTGCCCATCTCTTCGTCTGGCAACAGAAGAGGACGGCAAGCGTCGATATGTTAGTATTTATTAGCATTGCATAATATTTATTGTGGCAAATTTACAAAAAAATGACAAAACCATCAAATGTTTAAGTAAAAAAGTGCAAAAAAACTACTAAGATCAGTAGGATAAGCAGCGTTCAAAGCCATGTACTGACAGTCAACAATAAATCATTGAGTAGCTATTTACCAGTTGTTCCTACATTGTGGCAGAGGGACAACTGTACCATCGTTTCCATTAATTTAACATGAGTCCGATGAATGTAAAATGCTGTGAACCGGTTCCTCACCTAAGTTTGAGAGGTGGCATCGGTGTGCCGCGTGAACGGCCAAGCTATGTAAGGACGGCACATCACGAGTAACTGTTCACTAAAAAAGAACGTTTAAAAAAAGTTAATCCACCAAAACAATCCTACTAGAATCGAAAATTCTTACTATTTTTGCAACGTATTTGTAATAAGATATGCGAAATTCATTCGTTTAATAGCAAATTACACTTTTTACTAACTTCTAAACACTTATTTTTATGAAGAAATTTTTACTCTTCGCAGCAGCTATCTTGGCTATGAGCGCTAGCGCTCAGACTGTGGTTTATGAAACGAGTTTTGAGGATGAGCCCGAGAGCGATCTCGCAGGTTGGTCTTTGGTTGATGCCGATGGCGATGGCAATGTCTTCTTCCTCTACAATGACAACAACGTTGGGGCGGTGGTTGCTCACAGCGGTGTACAGTGCATCGCATCGGCTTCATGGATGCAGTCTGCTCTCACTCCCGACAACTGGCTGATTTCGCCCACCATGACCCTGGGCGAGGGCGCAAAGGTTGAACTCTATGTCGCTGGTCAGGACCCCAGCTATGCTGCCGAGCACTATGGCATCTTCATCACTGAGAATCCCTCTGAGGACACGTTCACTGCCGATGATTTCGTTTGCCTGCACGAGGCAAATGCTACCGCCAACTGGGAGCTCATCGAGTGCGACCTCGCTGAGTATGCTGGCAAGGATGTCCAGATTGCTATCCGCCACTTCAACATCACCGACATGTTCTATGTCAAGTTTGATGACTTCAAGGTGACTCAGAGCGGTAACACCGCCATCAACGAGGTTAAGGCCAACGAGATGGAGAGCAACGTGTGGTTCGACCTCCAGGGCCGTCGCTACAACGAGCGTCCCCAGACTGCTGGCATCTATGTCAACAATGGCAAGAAGGTTGTGATCAAGTAATCTTAATTGACTACAGAATGACACCAACGAGGGTCGGGAACAAACGTTCCCGACCCTTTGTTCAACTGGAGCTCGGCAAATTGTTGTCGGACTCCTGTTATCCACTCCATTCCTACTGAAATCTGTAAACTTCCAAATCCCTTCAATGCATCGAACTATTGCTATAACGAAAGCCATTTTACTCAAACAAAACAACCAATTTTGTGATTATTAGACAATAGTTAATACGGTTTAAAAATAGTTAATCAGCTGCCGAAAATAGAACAGTTTTTATAATTTTGCCTCGCTTTTACATCCACAGCAGCCTATTGTCTGCTGGATAAATGCAGTTTTATCATTAATTATTAACAACTTAAAAAACAAAAAAATTATGAAGAAGTTTTTACTTTTTGCAGCCGCTTTTTTGGCTATGAACGCTAGTGCACAGACTGTGCTCCTGGACCAGAACTTTGATGGTGAGGTCGCTGACTGGGCAATCGCCGACCAGGACGGCGATGGGAACAATTGGGGCATTCTCCAATTCCAAGATAGCAATGGCGCCGCTGTCGGTACGCCTCTGGCTGTTTCGTTCTCTTATGACAATGCTACTTATACAGCTCTGACTCCCGACAACTGGCTGATGGCACCTGCTGTGACGCTGGGACAGGCTAGCAAGCTGACCTACAAGATTGGTAGTGTTGATGCAAGCTATCTCGATTATTATGGTGTGTTCATCGCTGTGGGTGAGGGCGATTTCGAGCAACTGATTGCCGAGACAGCTCCCAATGATGAGACTGCTGAGAACGTCCTGGGTCTGGTCGACCGTGAGATTGACCTGGCTAACTATGCTGGCCAGGAGGTTACCATCGCCTTCCGTCACTTCAACAGCAGCGACATGTTCGCACTGGGTCTCGACGATGTCAAGATCGTTGACGAGGCTGCTACTGCCATCGACGAGGTCAAGGCTAACAATGCTGAGAGCAACATCTGGTTCGACCTCCAGGGCCGTGCCTACAACCAGAAGCCCGCTGCTGCTGGCCTCTATATCCACAATGGCAAGAAGGTCATCATCAAATAATGACTGACACTGACAGTGTCTAATAGACAAAAATGAGGGTCGGGAACCGCAGTTCCCGACCCTCAGTCTTCTTACTGTCAGGGTGAGGGTTGTCGCTATGGTGCCTTGAGGTTGCGGGTCGTAATAAAGAACCTAACCTTTAACCCATAACCCATAACCTTCAAGTTGAGCAATTGCGCAACTTGAATCATTTGTTCTTGAGATACTCTTTGACCTCGTTGAATGCGGGATCGACAGGGGCTTCCTCGACTGGGGTGGCAATGTCAACCTTCGGTGCGGCCTCCATGTTCTCGACGCGCTTGAATGTGCCCGTGAAGCCCTCAAGCTTGAGCGTGTTCTCGTTGATGATGCTGATGGTGGCAAACTCGTCGCCATCGGCGTCATAGGTCATGACCAGTTTGTTGCCTACCAGCTTGCCGCTGACCTTGCGCCCATTACCGTTCTCATCCTTATACTCGCCTTTGGCCATGCCGGTCGATGAGTCGAATGTGAGGTTCAAATAGTCGGTCACCATGCCGCCGATGCCGTCGCTGTAGCTGTTGGCCCAAGTGCCGTTAAACATGCCGTGGTCGACAGCTCTAGAGGCAGTGGCAACCTTTGCGGCTTTGGCGGCCTTGGGAGTTGCTTTGGCTTTTGATAATGTTTGAAGTTTGGCTTTGCTGGCAGTGGCCGACTTGGTGGCATGTGCCTCTGTCGACTTCGTTGTGGTCGTTTTGGCAACTGGTTTCTCAGCCTTAGCTGCCGGTTTCTCAGCCTTTGCTGCCGGTTTCTCGGCCTTAGCTGCAGGTTTCTCAGCCTTAGCTGCAGGTTTCTCAACTTTTTCGGTCTTGGTGGTGCCTGCCTTGGCTGCTGCGGCCTTAAACTTGTTCTGAGCACTCAGCGAGCCCATGCCCACAATCAGGGCAGCGGCAAGGACAAAAATAATCTTCTTCATCTTTCTCTTGTTTTTAGTTATTGCATTGTCGCCTACGCCCTTTCAAGCGGTTCGGCTGTTTCTTTCGATTGCGCAAAGATAATGCTAAAATAAAATTCTTGCAAAAAATGTGCCGACATATTTTCGTTAAATGGCAAAAAAATGCTACTTTTGCACAAAATATAAATCTTAAATTCAATCATTATGAACAAAACATTACCCATCGATGGGCAATTCCAACTCATGGCTTTGCCATATGCTACTGACCAACTCGAACCGGTCATCAGCGAGAAGACCCTTGAGTTTCATCACGGAAAGCACTTGCAGACCTATGTCAACAATCTCAACGCGGCGCTTGAAGGACCAGAGTGGGAGGGAAGGGCTCTCGAAGACATCGTCATGACAGCGGCCGAAGGCGGAGTGCTCAACAATGCAGGACAAATTCTCAATCACAACCTCTATTTCGCGCAGTTCCGTCCACCATGCGATGAGTGTGAACCGGCTGGAGAACTGGCTCAGGCTATCGCCAAGCAGTTTGGAGACTTTGAGCAGTTCCAACAGCAATTCGAGAAGGCTGGCGCGACACTTTTCGGCTCGGGATGGGTCTGGTTGTCGACCGATGACAATGGACGTCTGCATATCACACAGCATGCCAATGCCGACAATCCTTTGCGACATGGCATGACACCATTGCTCACCATGGATGTCTGGGAGCACGCCTACTATCTCGACTACCAGAACCGCCGCCCCGACCACCTCAAGGCTCTATGGCAGCTCATCGACTGGAACATCATCAACGATCGCTACATCAACCGCCAGAAGTGATACAATTGGGGACGGTTCTGAATTGTATCATATGTTAATCGTCTCAAGTTTTGCAAGTAGCTACTTTTATGTAGTTAAAGAAGTTAAGTAGTTATGTTGTTAAGACGATAGCCTTTTTGTTCGCTGTCCACTATTTGCTAATCAGGTAACGACTTAACTCCCTTTAACTACTTAACTCCTTAACTACTCCAGAAACTTGAGTTAATCGCATATAACGGTTGATACAATTCAGAACCGTCCCCGTTTGTATCATTTCAGAGTGGTGAAGAGGTGGTCGAAGATGGGGCGCAGCTGTGATGGGTCGCGGATGATGCGGCGCAGTGCCTCGAGGCGGGCGGCATTGGGCGAGTCAGGGAACCACAAGCGTAGGTAGCCGCCGTCGCCATATTTCTCACGCAGGTGCTGCAAGGTGCGCTCGTAGTGTTCCTCGCGGTCCAGGGTGGGGTAGTGGTCCAGACCATACTGTATCGTGCGGCGTATCACGGTCTCAGGCACTATGAGTCGATCGGCTTCGGCCACGATGCGGCCGTAGATTGTGCGTGGAGCGTGATCGGCACTGGCCCGGTGGTCTTCGGCTGCATCGGCCATGACCTCAATCTGCTCGGGGCTGAACCATCGTTGCAATTTCGTGTCTTGACGGATGATGCGAGCCGACACCTCGTGATGATGCTCGCGTCCCTCGCATAGACCCGTGTCGTGATAGGCCGCAATAGCGTAAGCCATGTTCTCGTCGATGTCCTGTCCCTGCTGGATGAGTTGTCGAGAAATAGCAAGCGACTGGTTGATGACGATGTAGGCATGGTCGCGACGATGAGCCGCATCATGATGGTCGTAGCGTGGCAATATCTCTCGCTCGACATATTGTTGAAGTTCCGGATTAATCATGATGCAAAAATAGTGAAAAAATCGGTCATCTGTTGCTGTTGTTCAAAAGAATCGTGTAATTTTGTAGCGTTATTATTACAATCATACAATAATGAAAAATTTATTTTATCTGATTATCGCTTTTGCGGCAGTGAGCTTGAACGCTTGTGCCGGCGGCAACAAACAGGACAAAACTGACATGCAACAGAATCAAGTGACGGGCAAGACCCTGGTTGCCTACTTCTCGGCCTCGGGTGTGACCGAGGGTGTGGCTAAAACTCTAGCCGAGGTTACTGGCGGCGATCTCTACAAGATTGACCCCGAGCAGCCTTACACCGACGCAGACCTCGACTGGCACGACAGCACCAGCCGAAGCAGCGTAGAGATGAAGAATCTCAGCTCGCGACCCGCCATCAAGGGTAACGGCAAGATCGAGAACATCGAACAGTACGACACTGTTTTTGTCGGCTTCCCCGTATGGTGGTACACCGTACCGACCATCATCAACACCTTTATCGAGGCCAATGACTTCAATGGCAAGGTGATGATTCCGTTCGCCACCTCTGGCGGAAGTACCATCGACAAGTCGGCCGATGATTTGGCCAAGGCTTATCCCACCCTCAACTGGCAGCCAGGCCGTCTGCTCAATGGAGCCGACGAGAAAACCATTCGCGCCTGGTTGGGAAAGTAACACCACCTTTTTTGGTAACGAAAAAGCGTCAGTTTTCAACATCTGGCGCTTTTTTTGTGCAGCTAGTTGTCGGCTATGAAAAAATCTTCGTATCTTTGCAGTTTATAAACAAGAAACTGGACATTATCGTATGACTACAGGAAACATCATCCGTTTCACCTGCGTGCTGCTGTTGTGGCTGGCGCTTTGTTACATCCTGCTTACAAGGGCGGCGCGCATCGATTTTATGGTGCTGTTTGCTATCGTGGCATCCGGCATCATTGTGTTTGTGCCACTGTACAAGAAGTATGTCCGGAAAAAAGATTGACCTCTATGACCAATAAACCCTATATTAAGGAGAATTTTCCGCTGCTGGCAGAGATTGACTCACCGGCCGACCTGAAAAAACTCAGCATCGACCAGCTGCCACAGGTGTGCGACGAGTTGCGTCGGTTTATGGTTCACGAACTGTCGACCAACCCCGGACACTTCGCATCGAGCATGGGAGCCGTTGAGATTGTTGTGGCATTGCACTATGTCTTCAACACGCCCGACGACCGCATTGTGTGGGACGTGGGACACCAAGCCTACGCGCACAAGATTCTCACCGGCCGACGCGACCGGTTCAGCGAGAACCGCAAGATGGGTGGGCTCAGCGGATTTCCCAACCCTGGCGAGAGCGACTATGACACGTTCATCGCCGGACATGCTAGCAACAGCATCTCGGCTGCTCTGGGCATGAGCATTGCAGCTGAGCTCGAGCAGAACCCCGAGCGGAAGGTGGTGGCCGTCATTGGCGACGCGAGCATCGGCGGCGGGCTGGCGTTTGAAGGCATCAACAATGCCGCCAACAATCCCAACAACCTGCTCATCATCCTCAACGACAACGACATGTCTATCGACAGGCCGACAGGAGCCCTGGGAAGATATATGACCGACATGACCACCAGCAAGCGATACAACAACTTCCGCTATCGCACCTATAACTTCTTGCGCAGACATGGAGTCATTGGCGACAGCGGCAAGGGAGTGGTCATGCGGTTCAACAATGCCATGAAGTCGATGCTCACGGGCCAGCAGAACATCTTCGAAGGACTGAACATACGTTATTTCGGTCCGTTTGACGGACACGATGTCAAGCGGCTGGTCAGGGTCTTCACCGAGGTCAAGGACATGACAGGGCCTAAGCTGGTGCACTTGCACACCGTCAAGGGCAAGGGATATGCGCCCGCCGAGGCCGATCCTACAACATGGCATGCGCCTGGCAAGTTTGACGAGAAGACTGGCGAGCGAGCCAAAGCACGGGCCGAGTACGACCCGCCCAAATATCAAGACGTTTTTGGCAAGACACTGGTCGAGCTGGCACGTCAGGACCAACGCATCGTCGGCATCACGGCTGCCATGCCTGGCGGGACAAGCATGTCGCTGATGCTCAGTGAGTTCCCGCGCCGCACCTTCGATGTTGGCATCAGCGAGGGACATGCAGTGACCTTTGCTGGTGGCCTGGCTAAGGATGGCATGCACCCCTTTGTGGCCATCTATAGCTCGTTCTTGCAGCGAGCCTACGATCACATCATCCATGATGTGGCCATCGCACATCTGCCGGTCACCTTCTGCATCGACCGCGGAGGCCTTGTTGGCGAGGACGGAGTGACGCACCATGGGTTGTTTGACCTGGCCTACCTTAGATGCATTCCTGGCATGGTGGTCAGTGCGCCCATCAATGAGCATGACCTGCGCAACCTGATGTGCACGGCACAGAGCCACCAGGGCCCAATGGCCATCCGCTATCCCCGTGGCAGGGGAGTGCTGGTCGACTGGCACAACGAGATGAAGCCATTGCCTATCGGCAAGGGACGTTGTCTGACAAAGGGCGACGGGCGAGTGGCAGTGCTCACAATAGGCCACATTGGCAATAATGTCGCAGCTGCGGTCAAGCGCCTTCACGACGAACAGTTGTCTGTGGCACATTACGACATGATTTTCCTTAAGCCCATCGACGAGGACATCTTGCGTGAGGTGGCCAACAACTACCAGCAGATTGTCACGGTCGAGGATGGCACCATCGTCGGTGGCCTAGGTTCGGCTGTCGCTGAATGGTTGTCTGAAAATGACAAGCCGTGTCGTCTGACGCGCTTGGGCGTGCGTGACGAGTTTATAGACCAAGGCACGGTCAAACAACAGCAACAACTCTGTGGCATTGATGAGCAATCGCTTTATGAACGCCTGAAACAGCTCATGACATCAAACCCGTAATTTGTAACTCGATACAACAATGAAAATCGTCATTGCCGGAGCCGGTGAGGTCGGAACCCACTTGGCCAAGATGCTCAGCAACGAGGAGCAGGACATCATCATTATGGACACGACCGAGAGCAAACTTTTCGCGCTCGAGAACTATAACCTGATGACCTATCACGGCAGCGCAACATCGTTTGCCAACATGAGGGAGGTCAAAGCAGGAAGTGCCGACCTGTTCATCGGTGTCACGCCGTTCGAAGCACGCAACATCCTGGCCTGTCAGATAGCCAAGAGCATGGGGGCAAAACGGACTGTGGCGCGAATCGACAATGACGAATATCTTGCCAAAAAATGGCAAGAATATTTTGAGCGTATCGGTGTAGATGACCTCATCTATCCAGAATATCTGGCGGCTGGCGAAATCTTTTCGGCAATCAAGCGACCATGGGTCCGCAACTGGTTTGAGATGCTCAACGGAGAGCTCATCTTGCTGGGGGTGAAGCTGCGCAGCAACGCAACATTCCTCAATCAGCAGCTCAAGGACTTGGGTGAGATATCGCGGTTCATGCACGTGTCGGCCATCAGACGCAACCGAGAGACCATCATACCGGGTGGACTGGATCGGGTCATGGAGAACGACATTGCTTATATCTCCACCACGCGCGGCCACATCAAGGATGTGATTCGCGTCTGCGGCAAGGAGACATTCAATGCCGAGAAGCTCTTTGTCATGGGTGGCAGCGAGATTGCCGAGCAGCTCATCAAGTATACAGGCGACCATTATCATGTCAAGATTGTCGACCCCGACCTGGAACGGTGCCAGGAGTTGGCCGATAAACTGCCCAACTGCAATATCGTGCATGGTGATGCACGCGATACCGACTTGCTGGAGGAAGAGGGCATCAGCGACTATGATGCATTCATCGCATTGAGCGACAGCAGCGAGGCTAACATCTTGGGTTGTATGATGGCTAAGGAGCATGGTGTGCGCAAGACGGTCGCTCAGGTCGAGAACCTGCAGTATGTCAACGAGGCCGAGGCACTTAACATCGGGTCAATCATCAATAAAAAATTATTGGCATCAAGCCGCATCTTCCAGATTATGCTCGATAGCGACCTGGACAACGCCAAGTGCTTGGCTCTCCACGAGGCCGAGGTGTCGGAGCTCATCGTCAAGGAGGGAGCCCGAGTCACACGATGCGACATCAAGGACCTCAGGTTGCCGACTGGCATCACCATAGCCGGACTGGTGCGTGATGGTGTGGGGCAGCTGGTGCGCGGTAACACCCGTCTGCAAGGTGGTGACCACCTGGTGGTCTTCACCTTGGCGGGCGCAATACATAAAATTGAGAAAGCATTCAAGTGACATGGCACGCATACTCACACAGCAAATCAACTTTCCAATCATCCTGCGCATGCTGGGATGGCTCATCATGATCGAGGCGTTGTTCATGTGCCTGCCATTGGCCGTGGCGGTGTTTTATGGCGAGACGGGGACATGGCTGGCATTCGGGCTGGCTGTGCTCATCACGCTCACCGCAGGGGCTGCCATGACTTTCGGCATCAAGCCGTCGTTCAAGACCATGCGCAAGCGCGAGGGACTGATACTGACGGCCACCATCTGGATTGTGTTCTCGGTCTTCGGCATGATGCCCTTCTTGTTCACTGCTACAATCGACAATGTCACCGATGCCTTCTTTGAGACTATGGCAGGATTCACCACCACGGGTGCATCGGTCATTGGTGACCTGGAGAACATGCCGCATGGCGTGCTATTCTGGCGCGCGCTGATGCAGTGGATTGGAGGAATGGGAATCATCCTGTTCACGCTGGCTGTGATGCCCATGCTCAACTTCAAGGGCGGCATAGCGCTGTTTAATGCCGAGGTCACTGGCATCACGCACGAGCGCCTCAGACCTCGTGTGAGCCAGACGGCAAAGGACCTGTGGCTCATCTACATCGCACTCACGGCACTGCTTGCTGTCTTGCTGTCACCGGTCACAGGATGGTTTGATGCAATTTGTCACGCTTTTACAACTCTCTCGACAGGAGGCCTGTCGACCAAGAACGAAGGCATCAACTTCTGGCATTCGCAGTATGTCTATCTGGTTGTCACATTGTTTATGTTCTTGGGTGGCGTAAACTTCACCTTGTTGTTCAACTTGCTGCGCGGACGGTTCGCCAAACTCTTGCACAGCGACACATTCAAGTGGTATTGCATCATGACCATCGGGGTGGCGCTGGTCATCGTGTGGCGAATGTTCGACATGGGCATGTGTGACAATGACAAGGAGCGATGGACCTTTGCGCTGTTTGACACTGTGGCGGCCATCACGTCAACCGGATTCACAAGCGTCAATTATGAGACCAAGGGAGAATTCATCACCATGCTGCTCATGATCATCATGTTCTTTGGCGGCATGGCGGGCTCAACCTCAGGCGGGGCAAAGATTGACCGATTCATTGTTCTGCTCAAGAACACTAAGAACGAGTTCTACCGAGTGCTGCACAGCAACACGGTCACATCGGTGCGAGTCGACGGCCGGGCGGTGCCACACAACATTGTGGCCAAGGTAATCGCATTCTTGTCGATCTACATGCTGGTGATGATGGTGGTGGCCGTTCTGCTTACGCTCATGGGCATGCCCATCTTCGACGCTCTTTACACCTCTAGCTCGACCATCAGCAACCTGGGGCTGGGCTATGGTGTGACCTTGCAGTCGGGGTCGTTTGGGCTACTGCCTGCCGCAGCCAAGTGGTTGCTGGCATTTGAGATGCTGGTGGGACGTCTGGAGCTCTTTACCGTGCTGGTCTTGTTCACCCGCACATTCTGGGTGAAAGATTAAATTGTCTTAAAATTGTCACTTGCGAACAAATGTTATGCAAAATCATAGTAACTTTGCTCACTAAACACTGAAAAATTCACTAACTGATGACCAAAGAATCATACAACCCCGACCTTTCGGGCGTAAACGAGGAATTTAAGAAAGCCGAAGCACAGAAGCAAGCCGAGGCACAGAAAAACAAGACACGATGGCAACGATTTGTTGAGTTTTTTAAGAATGGTCGGACGCGATTTGCCGTGGGAATCATTCTGCTGCTGTTGGGCGTCTACCTCTTGCTTTCGTTCATGAGCTTCTTCCTCTATTCGGGCATGGCCGACCAGAGTCAAGTTGAGGCTAATGGAGTGCTGGTCAATGCACAGCAGCCCGACAAGATGAGCAACTGGGGAGCGGCCGTCGGGGCGGCATTGTCGCAGTTCCTTGTCGCCGACGGAGTGGGAGTGGCTGCTTTTATTCTGGTCATCTGGTGTGTCACACTGGGTATGCGAATGGTGCGAAAGGGAAAGAAAACGCACTTTTTCTCTTATACCCTCATCACACTCTTCAGCATTTTCACCTGCTCGATGCTGGTCGGGGCGGTAACCTATGGCATCAAGAGTGCAGCGTTCTTCAGGCTGGGCGGAAGTTTTGGATATTTTGCCAACAAATGGCTCTATGGACTGGTGGGACTCTATGGAATGATTGCCGTCAATGCCATCATTCTCATGCTCTGGGTCTTTGCTTGCTACAAAACACTCAAAGCACTGTATGACCGCGCCAAGGCTACAATCACCGAGCGCAGGCGCACATTCGACGGAAAGGAAATTGATGACGACATGGTCAAAGCTGGTGCTGCACGGCAGCACGACAGCGACTTCTTTGGAGCAGGGAAAGTTGAGTCAGAACGAAAGCCTGAAGAAACGGCAAACCCTCTGATGACCGCCTCGGGCAATGATGAAAAGAAGCCTGCAGGCGGTGACAGGGACAAAGTAAAACCCAATCGTGAGGCGAAGCCGAAGGTCAAGCAGCCGAAGCAAGACGGCGACACGGCGGTCATGAACGACATCGAGACGGCCGACCGCGTGACCAACCCCAACGACCCGACAGGCGAATACCGTCACTATCGTTTTCCCACACTCGACCTGCTGGCCGACATGCACATGCGCACTGACAGCGTCGACCAGGAGGAGCAGGAGAGCAACAAGCAGCGCATCACCGAGACACTCAATAACTATGGCATACAGATCAAGAGCATCGATGTGCATGTCGGCCCCACGGTGACACTGTTCGAGATTGTTCCTGTCGACGGCACACGCGTCTCCAAGGTCAAGAATCTGGAGGATGACATCGCATTGAGTCTGGCGGCACTCGGCATTCGCATCATCGCGCCCATGCCTGGCCGTGGCACTATAGGCATCGAGGTGCCCAACCGCGAGCCACAGACGGTGCCCATGCGGCAGGTGCTGGCCTCAAAGGCATTTCAGGAGACCAAGGCCAAACTGCCCATGTGCTTAGGCTGTACTGTGAGCAACGAGGTCTTTGTCGCCGACCTGACCAAGATGCCTCACCTGCTTGTCGCTGGTGCAACGGGCAAGGGAAAGTCGGTCGGACTCAATGCCATCATTACTTCACTCCTCTACAAGAAGGGACCTTCTGAACTCAAGTTTGTCCTTGTAGATCCCAAGCGTGTCGAGTTCAGCATCTATGCTGACCTCGAGAAATACTTCTTTGCCAAGGTGCCTGGCGACGACAAGGCCATCATCACCGAGAGCGACAAAGTGGTCAAGACTCTCAACAGCCTGGTGCAGGAGATGGAGAACCGCTACATGGTGCTCGAGGAGGTCAAGCTGCGCAAGGTCGAGGATTACAACGAACTGTGGCGTCGCGAATTGCGTGATGTGCGCGATGAGCATGGCGACAAGAAGTACCACTATATGCCCTATATTGTGGCTATCATCGACGAGTTTAGCGACATGATCATGGCTGCTGGCAAGGAGGTCGAGACACCCATCGTGCGCATTGCCCAGAAGGCCCGTGCCGTGGGCATACACATGATTATTGCCACACAGCGACCCACCACCAACATCATCACCGGCACGATTAAAGCCAACTTCCCCGGCCGCATGGCCTTCAAGGTGAGTGCGATGATTGACTCGCGCACCATTNNCAGCGACCCAGCGCCACCGTCATCACGGGCAACATCCGCGCCAACTTCCCCGGGCGCATTGCCTTTGCAGTAGCTTCGTCGGTCGACAGCCGCATTATCCTTGATGCCACGGGCGCACAGCGGCTCATCGGTCGAGGTGACATGTTGCTGAGCGATGACAACGGCATCACACGATTGCAGTGCCCGTTTGTCGACACACCCGACATTGTGCGCATCAGCGAGTTTATCAAGGAACAGGAGGATAACGACCGCGACATTGCCCACGAGCAGTGTTATCAGTTGCCCGAATATGTTTCAGGCGATGATGCGGGTGGAGGCAGCGCCGACGCCAGTGGCATCAAGGATCGTGACCCGCTCTTTGAGGAGGCCGCCAAGTGGATTGTGCAGAGCGACACTGCATCCACATCAAGCCTGCAACGGCGCTACGAGATCGGCTACAACCGTGCCGGCCGACTTATGGACCAGATGGAGGCCGCAGGCATCGTAGGCCCAGCACAGGGTGGAAAACCCCGCAAGGTGCTACTATCGCCCATGGACATCGACCAGCTATTTGTCTGAATTTGACAATAGCAGCACCAATCTGCAACAATTCACCACTCAGTCAACTATGCCGAGGCCACGCCTCGGTCAAAATAAAACTCATGAACAAGACGCTCACAACCCTCACCCTGCTCCTGCTCGCCCTGGTGGCACAGGCGCAGACACCGCAACAGATGCTTGACCGCGCCATTGCGGCCATGAAGAGTGCTGGCACCATCAGTGCCAACTACAAACTGAAATCCAGCCAGGGAAGCAACTCGGGCACAATCATCATGGCCGGTGCCAAATACCGAATCGTGTCGGGCGACATGAAGTGCTGGTATGACGGCAAGACACAATGGACGTGGAGCAAGGTCACCGGCGAGGTCAACATCACCACACCCACGCCCGATGAACTGCAGATGACCAATCCCATGGCGGCTGCAGCCGACTTCAAGGCCAACTTCAATATGTGGAAGTCAAAAGGTCAGATTCCAGGGCATTACGCCATTATGATGCAGCCCAAAAAGAAGTCAGACATCGCACAGGTCTACCTCTATCTGGCCAACGGCACCGACCTGCTGCACATCGCCCACATCCGCATGACCGACGGCAGCACGTTCACTCTCACACTCACAGGCTACAAGACCAAGCAGAGCCTGCCCGCGTCGACCTTCACCTACGACAAGTCGATGGTCCCCGCCGGCACCCAGGTCGTCGACCTGCGATAGCCACCTCTCGCCAACGACAATGAAGCAAGCCACTGGCATGATAGCATCACAATTCGAGCAACTGTTCAGGGACAACTATGAACGGCTCTATTATCATGCTTTTGACTTTGTGCACGACCAAGATTTGGCCAAAGACATGGTCAGCGATGTGTTTGTCAACTTGTGGCAAGCGCGTGAGCGCATTGATGCCGAGCGCGTGCTTTCATATCTCTATGTCAGTGTGCGCAACCGCTGCCTCGATCAGTTGGGTAGTGGCAAGCGTTTCGTGCCATTGCTCGATGTTGTGTTGGCCGAGATGGAAGATTTCACCGACAACGATTGGGAAGATTATGAGCTACGCATCAGGCGGCTGAGGCAGGAATTGGGACGGTTGCCCGAGCGTGCCCGGCATGTGCTGCGCTTGAGATTTTTTGAGCAGAAGAGCAACCAGGAGGTCGCCGATTTACTCGATATCACTGTTGATGGTGTTAAAAAGATTGTTCAGCGCGCCTTTGCACAATTAAGGGTCTCATTGGATGAAAAAATGTTAAATCTTGTACTCCTTTTGATTCTTGTCAGTATTGATTGACGAAATGGAAAACAAACAACATAATCAAGAGCAGGAACAAGCTATGGCTGCACACATGCAGCAGTGGGAACTGTACAGCGCGCTCAACCGTGAGTGTGCCGATGTTCCTGACCTTGATGAGCAGTGGCAGGAACTCAGTGACCGACTTGAGCTGTCGGGCCACGATGCTGAGCCTGCGGTTCGACGCTCTGTCATCACACGCTTCACCCCCTTTGTCAAATGGGCAGTGGGCATAGCAGCTATGGTTGCGCTGATTGTAGGACTCAGGCTTTGGGTCGACCATAATGCCGTTTCCACTGCACAATCTGGTGCCGACTATGACATCACAGCCAAGAACGATATAACTGAGGTCACTTTGACAACTGCCGACGGCAAGAGTCGTGAGATGAGCGGACATGATATGACGATTAACAAGCCCGCAGAGAGAGCTGCATCCAGTCAGATGCTGGCTCTGACCACACCGCGTGGCAAGGATTACCACCTGACGATGGCCGATGGCACACAGGTATGGCTCAATGCCGACAGCCGATTGGAGTTCCCTGAGGCATTTGGAAGTGACAAGCGCGAGGTGAAACTAAAGGGAGAGGCTTACTTCGAGGTGGCCAAGGACACACAAAGGCCCTTTGTCGTGCACACCGATTTTATTACCACACAAGTGCTGGGAACTGCCTTCAACGTCAAGGCCTACTCAATGCGAGATGCTGCTGTCACACTGATCGAGGGTGTGGTTCGGGTCAAGGCGGGCAGTGAGTCGCGACAGCTAGTGCCTGGGCAGCAGGCGGCAATCAAGCAAGCGCAGCTCCGCGTCGCACAAGTCGACACCTATCCTTACATTCAGTGGAAAGAAGGTTTTCTCTACTATGACAATGCGACATTGTTCACCATCATGCAAGATTTAGCTAGGTGGTACAACGTGAATGTATCGTTCGATGACACGTCCAAGATGCAACTCCGCCTCCACTTTGTGGTTGAGCGCAGCAAGAGTCTCGACGAGGCCATCAGTAGCTTGAACTCACTAGGCGAGGTGCATGTCCAACGCGAGGGCAATGTCATCGTCATAGATTGACAAGAAACACTTTGTGTTAAGAAATGATAAAAGGAGCGAGTTTATGTACCCCGCTCCTTTTTCTGTCAGTATTAAAGGAAAATTTCTGAACCTTTAATTGTTTTTCTATGAAGCGAAATCAAGCCATTACACTGCTTTGCTTGCTGATGCTGCCGCTGGTGGCCTTAGCCCAAGGCAACAAGGTCACCATCAATGTCCAACAACAGGCATTGACGGCTGCACTGCGTCAGGTCGAGCAACAGTCGGGGTATTACAAGGTCAATTACCCCTATGAGGCCGTCAAGGACTATAAAGTCACGGCCAGTGTCAAGAATGTGGCGGCACATGATGCCGTGCGAGCGCTCATCAAGGGGCTGCCTCTGGCAAGCCATGTCGATGGGCGTTTTATTTATATCAAAAAGGCCGAACAGAACACAGCAGCCACTGCGGGCCGAACAGTCAAGGGACAGGTGGTTGATGCTGATGGCGAGCCACTCATCGGGGTCACGGTGCACGTTAAGGGCACCGATAATGGTGTAGCCACCGACCTCGACGGCAATTATGTGCTCAACAATGTCGATCCCAATAGCACGCTGGTATTCACCTACATCGGCAAGAAGCCTGTCGAACGAAAAGCCACGGCCAGCAGCAGTGTCCTCATTCTCGAGGACGACTCTAATGTCCTAGATGATGTGGTTGTCACAGGATATCAGCAGATCTCTAAAGAACGGGCTACGGGTTCGTTTGCCAAGGTCACTGCCGAAAACCTAAAGACCAAGCGCTACGACAACTTGTCGCAGTTGCTTGAGGGCGAGGTCGCCGGTTTCAATACCCAGAGTGGGCTCATCCGAGGCACCACATCGATGAATGGTGTCACTAATCCCCTCTACGTCATTGATGGCTTCCCCGTCGAGGCCACAAGATATGACGAGTATGGAGGACTCAACGAGTCGGTGCCCAACATCAACATTGATGACATCGAGAGCATCACCGTGCTCAAGGATGCAGCTGCTGCCAGCATCTATGGCGCGCGCGCAGCCAATGGCGTGGTGGTCATTGTCACCAAGAAGGCCAAGGGCAAACGTACGAGCGTGAACTTCAACACGTCGCTCACCTGGCATCCTTACTCATTCAACAAGAGCCGTCTCACCGATGCTGCCGACATCATCGATCTGGAGCGAGAGTGGGCTGCAACTAACCCCAACTTGCAAGGGGAGGGCGCTGCCGCCTATGCCCAGTCGATTGTTAACGACAAGGTGTACACCTCGCAGGGCATTCAGGCCATTGCCAACTACTATGCCGGCAACATCAGCGAGAGCCAGATGGAGAATATTCTCAACAATCTGGCATCGAGAGGATACAGGTACTATGACGACGTGGCAAAATATGCCAAGCGCACCGCCTTCTATCAGCAGTATCACTTGGGCATCGGGCGCGACACCGAGAACAACAACTTCATGGCATCGCTCACCTATCGCAACGACAAGTTCAACGACCGTTATTCCAAGGACAACTCATGGGCCATCGACCTGCGCGACCAACTGGATGTCACCCCATGGCTCAGAGCGACATTTGGCACCTATACTTACTACGGCAAGAATACCATGCAGGCATTCGACCCGATGAGCCCAGGTTATGCCTACATGCCTTACGACTGCCTGCGCAATGACGATGGAACTAACTTCACCTCAACCCAAGAGTCGCGTTTGGGACAGTCCGACATGGCCATCATCAATGCTTACGGACTTCCCAGTTACAACATCACACCACTCGATGAGATTGCTCGCAATCAGCGCACCACCCGTGAATTTATCAACCGAACTTACGGGAAACTGGACATTCAATTGCCCTATAGCCTGAAGTACAACATCATGTTCCAGTATGAGTATGCTTATGACAAGACCGAGCAACTCTACGAGAAAAACAGTTACTATGTCCGCAACCTGGTGGGGCAGTATGCAACCGATGACTTTGCTACGGGTTCAGCTACCCTAAATCTGCCCTATGGCAACATCTTCTATCGCGCCAATCAGACTTCGAAGGCCTACACCTTCCGTCAGCAGTTGAACTTTGATCGCACTTATGCCGACCGTCACAATATTGTGGCACTTTTGGGTCATGAGGTGCGCAAGACGGTCATCGACTATGACAACAACACACTCTATGACTATGACCCGGATATGCTCACCTTTGCCCTGGTCGACCAGAATGTGCTCAACAACACCTACGGCCTGATGGGTGGCTATGGATTGCAGGCAAGAGATTTCGCTTATCTGCGCAACATCGACAACCGCTTTGTGTCGTTCTTTGCCAATGCTGCCTACACCTATGACAACAAGTATATGTTCTCGGCCAGCATCCGCTGGGATCGTTCTAACCTATGGGGCACTGGCTCGAAGTATCAGAACAAGCCCATTTGGAGTGTTGGTGCCGCATGGAACATCGACCATGAGTCGTGGTTCAATGTTGCTTGGATCAATCGACTGAAGTTGCGCGCATCTTATGGTATTGCCGGTAACATTGCCAAGGATGCTGCCCCTTACATGACAGCAGGATACTATCAGAACTATAATGTGGGTGGCATCTACGGCTCGGTCAACACTCGACCCAACCCAACGCTGAGATGGGAGAAGACAACCACGACCAACGTCGCGCTGGACTTTGCTATGCTTGACAACCGATTGAGCGGTAGCATTGAGTTCTACAATAAGTTGGGTACCGACCTGCTGGCCAACACCATGGGTGTACCGACCGAGGGATTTGGATACACAACCTATGCCATCAACAATGGCAAGATGCGAAACCGGGGATTTGAGTTGTCGCTCAACGGACAGATTGTGCGCACGGCCGATGTCGACTTCGATGTCACTTTCAACTATAGTTACAACAAGAACAAGGTGGTCTATGTCAATGTCAAGGCACCATTCTATGTGTTGCAGCTCGACTATCCCGAGTCTTACCCCATCGTGGGCAACCCCTACAACGCCATCTATGCCTATCAGTGGGCTGGATTGAGCGAGAATGGCTTGCCGCAGGTGCTGAATGCGGCTGGAGAGCCCACGACCAGCAATCCGTCGGATCTGAATGCCATTGTCTATGCGGGAAGCACCGAACCCATGCACATGGCTTCGCTCAATCTGCACTTGCGCGTGAAACGCTTCGACTTCTCATGCATGTGGATGATGCAGGGTGGACACAAGTTTCGCAACACCGACCTGCCCATGCTCAATTCCGAATATAATTATAGTCTTTGGAGCTATGTCACAGCACTGGCAGCAGTGAACAAGGACATCACCAACCGCTGGCGTCATCCGGGCGATGAGGCTACGACCGACATCCCGGCTGCCATCTTCGGTGAGAATCCGCTCTTCAGCGATGCGTCGCGCACCATCTATGGCTATGCCGACAACAATGTCATCAGTGCAACCAACTTGAGACTGGCCAATGTCTCAGTGGCCTATAACCTGCCCAAGACTTGGCTCAGAAAGGTGAGCATGAGCAATGCTCGACTGCAATTCAACGTCGAGAATGCTGTTACGTTTGCCAAGAGCAAGTCGGCCAAGTATCTGCTGGGTGGATACAATGCCCCCAACTATGTGCTTGGACTCTATCTGGACTTCTAACGATTATTGTCTATCTTCAAAATAAGCAAAACTATGAAAACAATCATAAGCAAAAGTCTCCTTGTGGCAGGCCTGGCCTTGTCGATGGCGCTGACTAGTTGCGACGACTATCTGAGCAATGTGCCCAAGGGACAGAAGATTCCTACCACGCTCGAGGACTTTTCGACCATGCTCGCCGATGAATATAACAACTGCCGCGAGGATGTGACGCAGGCTGTTATACTGCTCAACGACCGGTTTGTCTCGGCTGGTAATTTGTCCTACTATGAGTTGTGGAATGCCAACTACTACTGGGACGAGAGTGCCGACCGTGTCGTGATGAATAAGAGCGACGAGACAACCTACTACAATGGTTATGCAGGCATCTCCATTGCCAATCTCATCATCGAGAACGCACCCACAGCAACCGACGCCACCGATGCGCAGCGCAATCAGGCAATGGCGCAAGCCAAGATTTTGAGGGCCATGAAGTATTTCACCCTCGTCAACTACTATGCCAAGACCTACAATGCTGCAACGGCGGCCAACGATGGCGGTGTGCCACTGATCACTAGCGCCGATGTCGGAGCGGCTTACACACAGCCTTCGGTGCAAGAAATCTACGACTTTATCTTGCAAGACATCAATGAGGCACTGCCCGATCTTCCCGAGCAACCGCTCAATGTACTCTATGCTGGCAAGGGAGCTGGCGAGGCACTGGCTGCAAGGGTCTATCTGCAGATGGGCAATTATCAGGAGGCATTGAACCATGCGGGCGAAGCGCTCAAACTGAATGACCAACTCTTTGACTGGGTGGCATTCTACAACGACAATGCTGGCGTGTTGGGTGATCCTGATGTCTATCAGAGCGTTTCTTCGCCCATGGGGCATGACTATGTCGAGAACTTTATCTTCTGCCACGGCAATAGTTCTAATGCCGGAAGCGACTTGCAGATGCGCGAGGACCGTGGCGGTCGCTTTGAGCAGGGCGATGCTCACTTCATGAGCCGATGGAAAATCCGCACCTCGGCTGGCAGTACCTATTACAATCAAAACTTGACAGGTTATTTCAACCGTGGCGGCTTAACCACTACCGAGGTCTATCTCATTCAGGCCGAGTGCCTGGCACGCACAGGCAACGTGGCCGGTGCCATGCAGGTGCTCAACAAGGTGCGCCAGAAACGCATCCTGCCAGAGTATTATCAAGACTTGAGTGCGGCTAATGCCGACGAGGCAATTGACCTCATCATCAAGACCAAGGGCGATGCACTGGTGCAGACCATTGTGCCATTCTGCGACATCCGTCGACTCAATCTGGAGGCTAACCATGCACGCACGCTCACCAAGGTTGAGGGCGGCAAATCCTACTCGCTGGCACCGACAAGCCACATGTGGGTAATGCCATTCCCGCAGGGGGCTGTTGAGAATGCTGGAAATGGTACCATCACACAAAATGTCGAAAAATGACAAATTTCATAACAAGCACTATGAAGAAGATATTTTTTGCACTGATTATGACATGCCTCTTGGCATGTAACGTGGATGCACGGCAATATGAAGTCAATGGACAAATCGAAGGTCTGGAAGACGGAACGGTACTCGAACTCGTGCCCATGAGTCACGACGGTGACCCAGCCATCGCGCAAGCCACCATCAGGGGTGGGAAGTTTGCCTTCAAGGGGCAGGTGGGCGAGCAGTTGCCCTATCCCGTATGTGTCATTCTCATGGTCAAAGACTCCTACGGCTCCGAGAGCCTGATGCTCGAGTCGGGCACAGTCAACATTACTGGCAATGTCAGCAAGGGACAACCCAATGAGAATGAAAAATGCTCCTACACCTGGAAGGTTCAAGTCAACGGCGGAGCGGAAAATGCCAAACTTAATGGCTATAAAGCCAAGCGAGTTGCACTTGACAAGCAATTTAGCGATTACCACGAGAAGTACGCTGACGTGCTGAGGAAGCTGGACGAGGCGCGAGCCAAGAAGGATGACGCTGCGGCACAGGCCATTCAGCAGTCCGAGCAATACAATGCCTATATGCAGGCCGAGAAAGACTTCTTTGCCACCGTCGAACGCACTTACAAGGGGATTCTCGACGAGAATCATGACACCTACTGGGGCCCGATGATGGCTATCTATCTGTGGACCTATTTCACTGCCCAAGATAAGGCACTCTACGACAGCTTTACAACTCAGGCGCAGCAGAGCTGGTACGGCAAACGGATGCTTGACGAAATCATGCCGGTAGGAGACACCGGCGAGAAGGCCAAGGAGTTTGCTGTCAAGGGCGATGATGGCAAGCAGCTCAGCATGGCCGACCTGGCAAAGGGAAAGAAGGTGCTGCTCGTCGACTTCTGGGCATCGTGGTGCAGGCCCTGCCGAAATGAGATTCCCAATGTCAAGAAGCAGTACCAGCTCTACAAGGACAAGGGTTTTGAGGTGGTGAGCATCAGCATTGACAAGAATGAGAAAGCATGGCGCAAGGCACTCGCCGACGAGAACCTGCAGTGGCCCAACTTCATCGACCGGCTCGGGGCGGCCGACCTCTACAAGGTCAAGACCATTCCGGCCATGTTTCTCATCGACGCCACCGACCTCACGGTCATAGCGTCGGGCGAGGATGCACGTGGCGAGGCACTGGCTAGCAAACTTGCCGAACTCTTTGCCAAGTGATAGAAACAGAATCAAATCATACGCTCTTTGCTTGCATTCCCGCTACCCAATGGTGGCGGGAATGTTTATTTGCTACAAATTGAACTTTTTTTGTGGCGAAAGTGTACCCCAAAGGCTGCTTTGACCGTATTAAGGTTGAATGTGGTGAAAAATCTGTGCTGTAGATAATGGGTGATTGAACAAAAATCACTACCTTTGCGGTCACATAACCACTTATTAACCGACGTTGACTATGTTGACAACCGAAGAACAGAAAGAAATCATAACACTCATCAAGCATCAGGTGGTGCCGGCCATCGGATGCACCGAGCCCATGGCTGTGGCACTGTGCGTAGCCAAGGCTACAGAACTGCTCGAACAGAAACCTGAAAAAATTGAACTGCGTCTGAGCGCCAACATCCTCAAGAACGCCATGGGGGTGGGCATCCCTGGCACGGGAATGATCGGGCTGCCCATCGCAGTGGCTCTGGGTGCGCTCATTGGGCGGCCCGAGAAGGGGCTTGAGGTGCTGTGCGACTGCAACAAGCAGGCCGTGGAGTGCGGCAAGCAGTTCATTGCCGAGAACCGCATCCACATCGCCCTGGAGGAGGACGACACTGACAAACTCTATATCAACGTACTGGTCACTGCTGCCGGGCACACTGCCGAGGCGCGCATCCGCACGCACCACACTCACTTTGTCTTTCTGGCCAAAGACGGTGTGGCGCAGCAGGATGAACAGGCATCGTGTCACGGCACAGTCACTGCCGACGAGGACGATGGCCCAGAGCTGACCCTGCGCAAGGTCTATGACTTTGCCACCGAGACCGAGGTCGACGACTTGCGTTTCATCCTTGAGGCCAAACGGCTCAACGAGGCGGCGGCACAGAGCGGGCTGCGCGAGAACTACGGTCACCAGTTGGGCAAGACCATGCAGTCGCCACTGGGACGCGGCATCATGGGCGACAGCATCTTCAGCAAGGTGCTCTCGGTCACCAGTTGTGCCTGCGACGCACGCATGGCCGGGGCCATGGTGCCGGTGATGAGCAACTCGGGCTCGGGCAACCAGGGCATCTGCGCCACCATGCCCGTGGTGGTGTTTGCCGAGGAGAATCACAACACAGAGGAGGAACTCATCCGAGCACTCATCATCTCTAACCTCACCGCCATCTACATCAAGCAGACGCTCGGCGCACTGTCGGCGCTGTGCGGCTGTGTCGTGGCGTCAACAGGCAGCAGTTGCGGCATCACCTACCTCATGGGGGGCACCTATGAGCAAATCAGCTACTCGGTCAAGAACATGATTGCTAACCTCACGGGCATGATTTGCGACGGGGCCAAGCCGTCGTGCGCTCTCAAGCTCACCAGCGGCGTGAGCACGGCCATGCTCAGTGCCATGCTCGCCATGCAACACAAGTATGTCTCGTCGCAAGAGGGCATCATCGACGACGATGTGGACCAGAGCATCCACAACCTCACCGCTATCGGCAGCCGAGGCATGGACCAGACCGACCGATTCGTCCTCGACATCATGACCCACAAGACCAGAAATAATAATCAATAAACCAAATTGATATGAAGACCAACAAGCCAACATTATTCTTACTGTTCATGCTCGTCACGTGCATGACAGTTCTTGCACAGAATCCAGTCACCTTCAGCGTGTCGCAGAAGCGCGTCTCGCCCGAAGAGGTCGATGTCATCTTCACCGGAAAAATCGCGCCAGGATGGCATGTCTACAGCACCGGTATGCCTGCTGACGGACCCACATCGGCAACACTCACCGCCGACAAGGCCAACGGTGTGAAGCCCATCGGTGGCCTCAAAGCACAGGGAAAGGAAATCAGCGAGTTTGACGAAATGTTCGGCATGAAGTTGCGCTACTTTGAGAACAACGTCACCTTTGTGCAGAAGTATAAAATCATCGGCGACAAGTATGACATCAAAGGTTTCCTAGAGTATGGGGCATGCAACGACCAGATGTGCATGCCACCAACGTCGGTCGAGTTCAGCTACAACGGCGAGGGCATTAATGACGCTCCAGCCGAGCAAGAGGAGGCAAAGGCCGACACCATGGCTACCGCCGCAGCAGCCAACGACACCACAGCCACCGACACCGTGCCGGCACTTGCCGCACCGCTGGCCGCGGGCGACTCCATCTTGTGGCAACCGGTGGTCAAGGAACTCAATGCCTTCGGTGGCGACCAGGCCATCAACAGCCGATCGCTGTGGTACATCTTTGTCATGGGCTTGCTGGGTGGACTCATCGCACTGTTCACACCCTGTGTGTGGCCCATTATCCCCATGACGGTGAGTTTCTTCCTCAAGCGGGCCAAAAAGGACAAGAAGAAGGGCATCAAGGACGCCATGACCTATGGCGCGTCAATTGTGGTCATCTATTTGGCGCTGGGTCTGGCCATCACAGCCATCTTCGGGCCAAGTGCACTCAATGCACTGAGCACAAATGCTGTGTTCAACCTCTTCTTCTGCGCGCTGCTCGTGGTGTTCGCGCTGAGCTTCTTCGGCTGGTTTGAACTCACACTGCCCAGCAAGTGGACCAACAAGGTCGACAACAAGGCCAACACAACCAGCGGACTGCTCTCCATCTTCCTGATGGCGTTCACCCTCGCTCTGGTCAGTTTCTCGTGCACCGGACCCATCATCGGTTTCCTGCTGGTTGACTTTGCTACTTCGGGCAACTTCTGGGGACCAGCCATCGGCATGTTAGGCTTTGCCATCGCGTTGGCACTGCCGTTCACACTGTTCGCTATCTTCCCCACATGGCTCAAATCGGCACCCAAGTCGGGCGGATGGATGAACATCCTCAAGGTCACACTCGGATTCATCGAGCTGGCCTTTGCCCTCAAATTCTTCTCGGTGGCCGACCTGGCCTACGGTTGGCGCCTGCTCGACCGTGAGGTGTTCCTCTGCCTGTGGATTGTCATCTTTGGCGCATTGGGCCTCTACCTCATCGGCAAACTCAAGTTCCAGAGCGACGGCACCGGCGAGGAACTCACCAAGCCCATGCCTGTCATCTGCATCATGGGCGGACTGGTGAGCATCGCCTTCGCCATCTATATGCTTCCCGGACTGTGGGGAGCACCTTGTAAGGCTGTCAGCGCCTTCGCACCGCCCATGTACACCCAGGACTTCAATCTCAACACCAAGGAGGTGCGTGCCGCCTTCACCAACTATGAGGAAGGCATGGCAGCTGCCCGCGCTCAGGGCAAGCCGGTCATCGTCGACTTCACGGGCTTCGGTTGTGTCAACTGCCGCAAGATGGAGGCTGCCGTGTGGACCGATCCTAGCGTGGCCGAGAAGTTGAACAACGACTTCGTCCTCATCTCGCTCTTTGTCGACGACAAGACCCCGCTCCCCGAGCACATCGAGGTCACCGAGGCCGACGGCACCAAGCGCACGCTGCGCACCGTGGGCGACAAGTGGAGTTACTTGCAGCGCTACAAGTTCGGCTTCAATGCGCAGCCGTTCTATGTCACCCTCGACCACGAGGGCAAGCCGTTGAGCCGTTCGTTTGTCTACAAGGAAGACGTGCCCGACTACATGGACTTCCTCAACACTGCCCTCGCCAACTTCCGCAAATAAAAAATGTTCAGTATGCCTCGGTTCCACCGAGGCCCTAAAAGAAAGAATATGAAAACAAACTGCTTAATCATCGGCTCGGGACCGGCAGGCTACACCGCAGCCATCTATACAACCCGCGCCAACATCAAGAGCGTCCTCGTCGAGGGACTCCAGGCTGGCGGTCAGCTCACGCAGACAACCACCATCGAGAACTTCCCGGGCTTTCCCAATGGCATCGATGGCAACGAACTGATGCAGAACATGCGTCAGCAGGCCATCAATGTCGGTGCCAACATCCGCAGTGGCGTGATCAAGAGCATCGACCTCAGCAAGCGCCCCTTCGTTGCCACGCTCGATGGCGGCGAGACCCTTGAGGCCGAGACCGTCATCGTTGCCACTGGCGCGTCGGCCAAGTATCTGGGCCTCGACGACGAGAAGAAGTATGCCGGACAGGGTGTCTCGGCATGTGCCACTTGCGACGGATTCTTCTACCGCAAGCGTGTGGTGGCTGTCGTTGGGGGTGGTGACACTGCCTGCGAGGAGGCCGTCTACCTGAGCAATCTGTGCAAGAAGGTCTATATGATTGTCCGCAAGGACTATCTGCGTGCATCGGCTGCCATGCAGAAGCGAGTCGAGGAGCGCGAGAACATCGAGGTGCTCTACAACACCAACACCGTCGGCCTCTTTGGTGACAATGGTGTCGAGGGTGCACATTTGGTGCGATTCAAGGGCACTGACAAGGAGGAGCTGTTCGATATCGACATCCACGGTTTCTTCCTCGCCATCGGCCACCGTCCCAACACCGAGTTCCTGGGTGGCCAATTGGCACTCGACGAGAACGGCTATATTGTCACCGACCATGTGACAACGGCCACCAGTGTCGAGGGCGTCTTTGCTGCCGGTGATGTCGCTGACCCGCGTTATCGCCAGGCTGTCGCCGCTGCCGGCACAGGATGCCGCGCAGCCCTCGATGTCGAGAAATTCCTCGCCGCCATTTAAAAAGTACATTGTCACCCTTCGGCGTGTCAAGCGACCTTGTCGCTTGATAACAACACCGCAATAAAAACGACTAACGATTCAGAAATCGTTAGTCGTTTTTTGTAATATGTTAGCCCCCGCCTCAAGCAGTGTACCTATTTTTGCATAGAAACTAGCGACTACCAAAAACAGTAGAAGCGGGCTCATCTTGTTTATTCACTTTTTAAAAGATTTCGATAATGAAAAAGTTACTTTTATTATTTGTGGCTCTTGTCGCTGGTGCGATGAGCGCCTATGCGCAGAACGAACTGCAGTGCGCCACGCTGCAGCATGGCGAAGACATGACCGTCTACATTGGCACAGATGGATTTGCCCGTGCCTATGAGGCGGCTGTCGATGGAGATGTCATCACGCTATCGGCTGGCGAATTTGTAATGCCGGCGAATGGTTATATCTACAAAGCCATCAGCATTTATGGATCGGGGTTCGAAGCCAACGAGGAAACCTCAACCGAAGTCACCAAATTGTCCAAAACGATTATTTCGCTATATAACACGTTTAATAGCCAGGAACTAACAGGACTCCACCTCGAGGGGCTTTATATTAATGGCGACATTAATATAAATGGAAGTAATAATGCTATTGAGAAATTAAAAGACTTTACCCTCAAGAAATGCTATGTCAATGGCACCATCTATAACTCAATTGACACCATTGAAAATGCGGTCATTGACCAGTGTGTATTGGGTGGCCTTCATGACGGATATTCGGCTGGTGAAAACGAAGGGAGGGTAGTAAAAAGCATGTTGTTTACTCACAGCTTCATCAATGGAGTGATTGGTGGTTATAACTCTGAATTGAGTTTCATTTGCGTGGATCACTGTATCAGCAAATCAGAATATGCTATAAATAATCAAGGGAAAAAGATTATCTGGACTAATTGCCTCCTTCTCGGTGAGCCTCACAGTAGCAATTACGCATCAGCCGGATCCTTGTCTGTAGTGAAGAACTGTATTATTTGGAAGAATCAATTCGATGGTAGCGTGACGCTCGAGAATAACTATATAGTGCCTGTTTTGAGTGACATCTTCATTGATGTGGCCTCCAATGAGTATTCACCGACCCGCACGTTTGAACTCGGGCAGCCCGACACTTGGGTAGGAACCGATGGCACTCAGGTGGGATTGCATGGCGGCAACGGTTGGAGCAAGGTGCCAGGTATTCCTGTGGTGAAGGACCTGCAACTCAATATTGATGGATCGATACTGAATGTGACCTATGAGGCCGAGGCGCGCTAAGATGTTCAACCGACTAAAGCAAACGACCATGAACAGAATCAGGTACATACTGCTTGCTGCATTCGCTGTCGTCGGCCTGGCGACAGCGGCGCAGAAGACCATCATCAGCGAGGTCTATTGGCTGGACTCAGATTACACTTCGGTGAGGCCCACAACAGCCACTGTCGACATATCAGGCCTGCGCTCGGGAGTACATTCCTATCACATGCGTGTGCAAGATAGTGAGGGAATGTGGAGTGTGGTGAAGACCAAGTTCTTCATCATTCCGTACTCTCTCCCCGATGACCAAGCGACCACCATCACTGCCCGTGAGTACTGGCTCGACGGTAAGTATTCGGCTCGCACCACGCTGGCCAATTCACCCGCAGCCATCGACATCGGCACGCTCAGTGCGGGCTTGCACATGTTTTCCACAAGGGTGCGTGACGACCAGGGACACTGGAGTCTGGTACTGAATAAGTACTTCCTCATTCCCATCGATCCATTAGAACAAACCGAGGCGACCATCGACCGTTGCAGGTACTGGTTCAACGACAGTGTCCAGAATGCGCAGTTTGCTACCCTAGAGGCCGTCACCGGCATCATTGACTTGGATATCAGCTTTCTGCCACAAGGCGAGCACACCCTCAACTGGCAGGTGCGTAACAGCCGCGGTGTGTGGAGCAAGGTCTACACCGAGGCGTTCAACATCACCATCACCGAATATCTGTTGGGTGACGTGAACAACGACGGTAAGGTGGATGTGGCTGACGTCAACATCATCGTCAATATCATTCTCGGGAAAGAGCAAGCGTCAAACTATGGCCATCGCTGCTATGTAACCGATGACCAGACCGTTGACGTGAGTGATGTTAATGTTGTTGTCAACATTATTTTAGGCAAATAATAGAAATATTACTATATTTGCAGCATGAAACACTGCATCTTTACAATTATCTGTCATGCAATGGTGGTGTTGACGGTACTGGCGGTTGGCGACACCACAGGCGTGGTCTATACAGTGGCAAAGATGCAGGTCGATTATCTCCCACCGTTGCACATACCGCGCAGCGGACACCATGTGATGTATGTGAACGGCGAACTGGTGGTGATGGGCGGCCATACCAGCGGCTTTGTGCCCACACGCACCGCCGAATACCTGGTCAACAACACCTGGAATGTGATGAACATGGTTTATGACCATGACTTCGGCATGGTGATGAGGTTGAGTTCTGGCGAGGTGCTTCTGGCAGGAGGCGTGGAGAAAGAACTGGGAGTAGGGCAGACCTATGGCATCGAGAAATACGTCCCGGCAACACATTCATTTAGTGGATTTGCCAGTATGGACCAGAAACGCGCCATGGCAACAGGTGCCGAAATCTCGGGAGGCAGAGTCGTTATTGCCGGAAACTGGTATAGAGAAGACTATATCGAGTGTTTTGACGGAAAACTGAAGTCCGACTCGGTCAAGCACGTGACACGGCAACGTGTGTATCCCTACGTCTTGCGTTCAGCACCCGATGATGTGATGGTGCTGGGAACTAACGATAGTTACGGAGGATGCGATGCATGCACGACGGTCGACTGCCTCAAAGGCGAGCCACTCGAAGTGCCGCTGCTCGGACAATGGTGGCCTCGTGTTATGGTTCCCACTACCGAAAACTACCAAATAGGCGATGAAAGCAAAGGGGAATACCACTATCTGATACCGGCCATTAGTCCTGAAGGGCAGATGGCGCTCATCAGAATTCGCGGCAAGCAGTTCGAGTTGTTGCCGATGGCATGCCCCATCCCCAAGCAGTCTCCATGGAGTGATATCACCTATGGGAACTTGCTTATTGACCGAAAAGCCGGTAGAGCCTATCTGCTAGGTTTTGGAGAGGACACTAGGCTCTATGTCGCTGCCGTTGATTATGCACAAGCCGATACCGGAAAGGGGGCACCACTGACGCTATATTACAGCGAACCAGTTGAGAACAACTGGAAGGATTTTTCTTCCGCGTTAACACCTCAGGGCGACATCGTCATCACAGGAGGACATATGGGCAGCAATTTTGAGCCAGTGACGACGGCGCTGCGGCTACATGTGTCGGAGAAGGAGGTGGCACCCTCAGGATGGATGAACATGTTCTGGGTGGCAATGGTCTTTGTCTTGGCACTCGCAGCAGTCGTACTGTGGGGAGGAAAGCACGACATGAGCAACGATGACAAGCCGAACCAACAAGAGCAGAAAGAGGCTCTGGATGACAAACAACTCATGCAGAGTATCTCCGAATTGATGGAGCAAAAATACCTTTACTTGCAGAGTGATCTCAAATTGCAAGACGTGGCTAAGGCACTGGGGGTGAGCACCACCAAAGTCTCGCGTTGCATCAAAGCCGAGAGCAACACATCGTTTATTCAATTCATCAATCGCTATCGCGTGGAGCATGCACAGCAGATGATGCTCAGCCAGCCCGATGCCAAGTTAACCACAGTGTCAATGGAATCAGGCTTTGCCAATGAGACTTCTTTCTTCAGAGTGTTCAAAGCCATTACTGGCCACACGCCCAAAGAATGGCTCGCCTCACAGTAACAATTTGAGGCATGTTTGGCGGGATTGCTGCACTGCGCTGGCATTCGGTCGCGAGCACTTCGTGGTTTGCAACCTCGTGGTGCTCGGTGACAAGCCGAAGCCCGAAGGTGAGCGAAACCCCAAAAAAATTGCTATTAAGTTTGTGAGAATAACGATTTTGTTGTATTTTTGCACAATCGAATGGCATTATTAACTAAATTGTAACAAAATGAAGAAAATCTTACTTCTTGCAGCAGTAGCCACAATGGCTGCGGCCGCCAATGCACAGTTGCGCAGCGACATCGTTGCCAACGACAACGAAACACAACAGGCTGTGCTCGTTGCACCCACAACCGACTGCCAGATGGCTGGCCTCAACCAGACCAACAAACCCAGCAAGGCTGAGGGCGACGTGCTCAAGGCACTCTACAAGCGACCTGCCGGAACATTCTATGTGCCCTATTATACGCGTGAAGACCAAGAAGGAACTTGGGGTTACAACAGCCCGTCACTGCATGCCACCGCTTATGTGCCCATGACTTATGTCAATGCTTCGACAGGAGCGAGCCAGTTTGCATGGTCGGCATGGTGCACCAGCGGATGGAGCAAAGAACTGATCGAATCAAATGATGTCGACTTCACGGTCGAGCACCCTGTTGTCATGGCCGACTCGGCGGCGGTGCTCGTGGCAACTCAGGGCGACCAGACGGCTAGCTACTACCTGCATGGATACAGCAATGTGCCGGCTATCGTCAAATCGACCGTCTGGACCTATCCAAACTGGCAATACTCGACCTCATCGACGGCCAATGTGCGACATGCATGGGAAACCAGCAAATATGTGGCGCTCAGGCACCCCAGATATGACGACCAGGCGAGTGCGGCAACCTACTACACCATCAATGCACAGTATGCCGTCGAGGGAGCACAGAAGGCCTACTTCTTCGGACGCAACACACGCGGATATGACTATGCCGCCATCGCATTTGAGAAACCGGCTTATCCCTATGTGCTCAATCATGTGGGCATGAAGTATCAGTCGCTGGCATGGGCCGAGAGTGCCGCAGAAACCGGTGTGGTCGAAATCACGGCTTACGTCTACAAGCTTGACGAGATACCGGCCTATGACGAGACAACCTATGTCACACCACAACTGGGAGAATTCATCGCATCGGGTACGGCCTCGCTCAGCGCGGCACTCAGCCCGGCCAGCGCCATCCTGTCAATTCCTGTTTTTGACCAGAGCGGCAACGCGCCTGAAATCAACGACAACATCATGGTCATCGTCACTGGATACAACGCCGAGGGATCGCCCATCACCGACATCACACTCACCGTAAGCCGAGACAGTGAGGACGATGGATATGGCGAACTGGGATATCTCGGCATCACCACCGACAATGGCGTGGCCTTCGTCGGAATCAACAATTTCCTTGCATCTGGCATCAAGACCGCTCCATCCATCTTCATCGAGACCGAGCGCCCATGGCTATGCTTCAACTCGTCAAACGAGCAAGCTGAGCGTGAATTTGCGCCCGAGGGCGAGCAGTACACACTCGAACTCTTCTCTTATCATCCCTCGAGCGAGTGGACAGTGAGTGAGGTTACCGACGCTTCGGCTGCCGCACCGCGCAAGATGCCCGGAAAGGTGAATGTGCCCTCATGGCTCGGATTGGACTTTGAGGATCAGACGGGCAGTGGAGTGGGATACTCGGTCAACGCAATCTTCAACGTTGAGCCAATGCCTTCAGGTGTAGACCATCGTGAGGCCACCATCCGTTTCGCCTATCCGGGTGCCTATCTCGACTACAAGGTGACCCAGAACCAGGTGACTACGAGCATCACAACCGTCACCGCCACCGACGATGACACCAATGCGCCTACCTACAACATGATGGGACAACGCGTCAGCCCCGACACCAAGGGCATCCTTGTCCGCGGCGGAAAGAAGATCATTGTCCGGTAAAACGGAATTGAGACCGCATCAATCGCAATGCGACAACGCAATCATGGCACTGGACCAAATGGGCCAGTGCCATGATTGTATGTTTGTCAAACGACGACAACCCAAGCTTTCTCCTCTCCTTTTCCAAAGGGGAAGGACTAGGGGTGGAATTTCCCCACACATTAGTCATTCTTCATTGTCTTCAGCCACTTCTCCCACCACTTGCGTGCTTTCTTGTCCTTCAACGTCTTGACCTGTTGCTTGAGCCAGGCTAGCTCGTCCAGTTCACTCTCCTCAACACACGCTTGGATGAAATAAGTCAACTTTTCTTCGTCGGGGTGTTGGGCAATCCATGTCAAGTAGTCGGAACCATTGCGTAGGCCCATGTTTGTGCTCCAGCGTGCAAACTCTACCACACTCAGTGTCTCGCTATTCTCAGGGGCATTGGCACCATTACGATCAATCACCTCATGCATCATCACGGCCAGTGCGTTGAGCTTCGTCATGTCCAGTTCTTCGCTCAGTGGCATCTGTCCAACACGCATCACGTTCATGCCCAGCCCATAAAACTCGCCCGTGGTGTTGGTGTAGGTGTCCTTGGGACGGTTCTCGTCCAGGTAGTTGGCGCTGCCGCGTTTTTCAACCGCTGTCGACACAGGGGCAATGCGCTCTAGTTTGCCCTCAGGCCGGGCGACATAGCGGCACACGACCTCACCCTGCTTGTGGAAGTAGTTGCCGCCGAGTGCCGTACTGAAGAAGTTGTAGGTGCGTATCACTTGGACCGTGTCACCGGCCATTGCCACTTTCACATCGGGACTGGGCTGGTATTGCACCTCGCCGTGCTTCCCACTAGGTATCGCAAGGCACATGGCGTCGCCAGTGTGTCCCAGCATGGCGCCGTCCACCACCTTGCCGTCACTCGACTGCATCACAGCATAATATTCGATAGGCTGGTCAGGCAGCTTGGCTGTGCACAACACCACTTGGTAGGTGCCATTGCACACCATTGAGGTTTGTGACACGTTCACAACAGCTTTGTCAAGAACCGACAAGCTGTGCTGAAAAATCCGGCTTAGGAGCTCGGTTGATTGTTTGGGTGATAAAGTCTCTTGGTCTGACATAGATTGGGCACTCATCACGCAAGTGGGCAATATGGCAGCGCACAATAATGTCATAGCATAGTTCAGTTTCGATAGCCTCATAGTTCAGTATTTTAGTTGGTTATTGATTGAGCATGACTACTGCCGAAGTTAACTAAAACCTTAAAGGAGGCTCAGCTATCTCCTGGCCGCGGCAGTAGCGATGCACGATGTGGCGGTCGTCGCCCAGATAGATGAAGCGCTCAAGCCGCTCAAGCAGCGTGTAGTGGTCAAAGTTGAGCTCACTGTCGTCGATGACCAGCGCGTCAAACTCATAGCCGGGCTCGAAACTTCCCACTTGCCCAAAGAAACTGCCGGCCGATTTGGTCGCGCACCAGAACACCTCGGGCAGCGTCAGCTGTGGTTGCACTCCCTGGGTGACACTCAGCATCTTGCTTACTTGCAGGGCATAAACCATGACGCGGAACATGCTCAAGTCGTGCCCGCCACTGATGTCGCTGCCCAGTGACACACGCACACCGCAGTCGAGCAACGTGCGAACAGGCGACATACCAGAAGCAATGTTGAGGTTCGATGTGGGGCAATGCACAGCCATCACACCATTGCGCCGCATCAGCTCAATCTCCTCGTCAGACGAGTAGACGCAATGGGCCATCAGCGTGGGCGTCTGTCCGAACAGGCCATAGCGGTTGTAGGCGTCGCCATAACTCTCGCTCTGTGGCTCTAACTCATGCACCAGCGCAATCTCAGCACGGTTCTCCGACAGATGCGATTGCACCGGCAAGCCATACTCTCGGGCCAATCGACCGCAGGCCTGCAACATCGCAGGTGTGCACGACGGAATGAACCGCGGAGTGATGATGGGGCGCACCAGCGCTTCTGGGTCGTTGAATGCGGCGGCGAGTAACTCATTGGCTGCAACGGCCTCATCCACTGTCTCGCACAAGGCTTCGGGGCAATTGCGGTCCATGTCGACCTTGCCAACCATTGCGCCCATACCTGCTGCCTCAAACAGATGCATCAGCAGACGGGTACTATCGGCATGGATGGTAGCAAAAACTGCAGCACGCATCGTGCCATTGCGCCACAAGTCACGCACAAAACGGCGATAGATGCGCTCGGCGTAGGCCATGTCGGCAAACTTCTCCTCTTCAGGGAAGGTGTAGGCGTTGAGCCAAGTTAGCAACTCAAGGTCCATACACATGCCTTGATTGCGATATTGTGGCGCATGCACATGCATGTCGCACATGGCCGGAATCAACAGGCGGTCGCCCAGGTCAACCACCTCGGCGTTGGAGTTGGCTAGGTCTGACAAGCGGGATGAGACGCCCACGATGCGACCATCTTTCACGGCCACATAGCCATTTTCAATCACCTCGAAGGCTGTGCGCCTGGGTGTGAACAACAGATGTCCCTTATATATCTTCATAATGATGCTGTAATCTATGCATTGATCAATGTCATCACGGTACCCATCACGCAGCCCAGCAAGGCACCCAGCCACACAATGGCACGCAACTCCTTGTGCATCACTTGCATGATGATAGCCTCTGCTTCGGCCATGTCCATCTCGCAGATGCGGCGCTCAACGATGGTACTGATGTCGATGGCTTCGAGGATGCGGGGCAGGCGTTCGGTTATGACTGTGCGGTAGACGCTGATAATGCCATCCTGCACCTGAGCCACCTGCTCCTCATGTCCTGCCATGAGCTGGCGCATGGACATCGACAACAGTTTATCGCTCTCATCATTCACCAGTCGAGCGACCATATCGCCCGACTGCGAACGTAGCACATCGTTGATGTGACGGGCAAGATGGGTCTCGACTGGACCTGACAAGGCACCAAGCAACTTGTCGGCGCCCAGACGACCGGCCAGGCTATGGTGAGTCTTGTCCAGCACGTGCTGGGTGGCAGCATGGGCTATCTGCTCGCCCACGGCCTTGTCTTGCAGTTTGGCGGTGATGAGCTTCGAGGCCTCGTCGCTGACATTGTCGCGCAGCACCTGCACTTCACTGTCTGTCAGGTAGTGGCGGGCAAATTGCTCGACAGTCTCGTCGTTATGCATCTGCGTGTCGAAAAAGTCACGGACAGCTTGCCGAATTTTGGCAATCATGTCGTCGCTGAGTAGGTTTCGCTCAAGGACATCGCGGTTCATTAGGTTTTCGCTGATGCTGGTGCCAATGGCTCCCGCAATGCGGTTCTTTTCCTTGGGAATGATGCCAGGAGTGAACGGCACATGCCAGCCGAGGATATACTTCGGCTGGCGAGGGCGGAACAACATGCGGATGGCAATGTCGTTGGTGATGTAGCCAATCACGGCTCCCACCACGGGACCACTCAAATCTTGTGCAAACGAGCGCAATGATGCTTGCATCAATTGCCAAGTGCAGCCGAGATTATCCAAATATTCTAGCATGATCGACTGATTTACTGGTTCTTGCCCAGCAAAATATTAATCACATTGTTGACGTCGCTCACATCGACTTCATTATCCTCATTGATGTCACAAGTTGCCTGCAGCTCAATGCTGGTTTCTTTGCCCAGCATGACATTGATGATGATGTTGACGTCCGACACGTCTACTATGCCATCACCATTGACATCGCCAATCAGTTCTGGTGTGGTGGACTCAACACCGGTGGCGCGAAGCTGAATGCCAACCGAGCCTGTCATGCCGCCACCGCTGAACAGAATCTTGGCTTTGTGCTCACCCAGTGATGTGGGCTTGTAGGTCACTTGCAGCGGATAACCTGCTAGGCTGTTGATCGTCGCTGTGTCGATGCTGGTCGTCGACAGGCTGAACATGGTGTACTGGTTGAGATAGCACTTGAGCGTGACTGGGCTGCTGAAGTGCTCGCCACGAACATAGAGTGTGAGTGTGGCACTGTCGCCGACGGCTACATCGCCAAACTCAAGCACCGTACCTTGGGTGGGTGAGATGAGTGTGGCCACATCGGTGGGTTGTGGATCGGGAATGACCGTGCCGCTGCCATCCCACTCGGTGCCTACCATCGTGCCCCAGATATACTCCATCAGATCGGGGTTGTCAACAAATGGGTTGCGGTTGTTCTGATAGCGTTCGATGGCATCGTTGCGGGCAATCTCCTTCTCGCTGACGGGATCCTCACGAGCCCAACGAAGCAACAGATCTATTGACCACTGGTTGAGTGTGCGCCAGTCGCTGTTGGTGAGCATATAGGTTGTCTTCCAATTCAGGTCTTGGTAGCACGACACCATGTAGAAGTAGATGCGCGCAAAGTCGCCCTTATATTGATCGGCAGGCTCAAATACCTTGCCGGCACCGCCTCCCTGGCCGCTGCGAGGGGTGCCACGTTTCGACAGGCCATTGTCCCAGTCGCTGCTGGCAACATCGCCAAAGGGCCAGTTTGAACGCGCACTATTGGCATTGGCATCGGCGGGAATGAGGTGGTGCAGGTCGCTGTATGCAGCGTTCTTGCTGCCGCCCCACCAGCTCTTGGGGAATGAGTGTTCCTTGTTCATGCCGCTCACAGCATTGCCACGAGTACCGAAGAAGTACTCGTTGTTGCTGTACATGTCCCACACTTGCTCGCGGTTGCCGGGAACATAATCGGTGTCATAGTAGTAATACCACAGATTGTTGTAATTCAACACAGTGTGGTTGACGGTCAAGTCATGGACGGCAGTCTTCAGATCCTGCCCCGTTTTGCCCTTCAGAGAATTATAGTAGCCCTGCGGAACGGCAGCAGTGGCTGCCACTACGACAAACAGGCTTATCATGTACAATGCTATTCTTTTCATTGTCTTGAATGGTTGGTGAATAAGACAACAAAAGTAGCATAAATCATCGGATTATGCAAGTGTTTTAGGCAAAAAGTCGTAATTGCTAAGTTAATGAAAACTCGGAACTCTCGAGGTTTGCGAGAATTCCGAGTTTTAGAGTGGTTGTCAATCGTCTTGAGTTTCAGAACTGGCGGGCGGCGGTCATCACCACCTCGGTCAGGGTGGGGTGGCCATGGATGCTATGGGCCAAGCGGTCGATTGTGCAGTCGGCATTCATTGCCATAACTACCTCCTGAATGAGGTCGGCGGCATGGGCACCACAGATGTGGCATCCCACAATCTGACGCGACTGGGCATCTACAATCATCTTGATCAAACCATCGGTCTCGGCCATCGACACGGCCTTGCCGTTGCTGCGGAAGAAGGCTTTCTTCACAACAACCTCCATGCCACGCTCAGCGCACTGCTCCTCGGTCAGGCCCACCATCGACAACTCGGGCACGGTGAACACTGCGCTGGGCACGATGTCAAGACGCACATCGCACTCTTTGCCTAGTATGGAAGCCAGGGCGACCTCGCCCTGGGCACTGGCGGCGTGAGCCAACATCATGCGGCCATTCACATCGCCGATGGCATACACGCCATCGACCGAGGTTTGCATCTGGTCGTTGACCTCAATGCCACGGCGACCCACAGTCACACCGATGGTGTCCAAGCCCTGCGGTAACACGGGCTGGCGACCCACCGACATGAGCACACGTTCGGCAACGAGACTCTGCTCCTTGCCCTTGAGGTCATAGCTCACCTGCAAGCCCTCGTCGCACTGGGCGATGGACTTGACTGCAGCTTGGGTGATAATCTTGATTCCACGCTTGCTCAGTGTCTGCTTCAAGCGTTTGGCTATATCCTTGTCAAATGGTGGCAAAATCTCCTTGCAGAACTCCACGACGGTCACCTCAACGCCATAGGTGTTGAAGATGGCGGCAAACTCCATGCCGATCACACCGCCGCCCACAATGCACAGGCTCTTGGGAAGCTCGGTCATCGACAGGATGTCGTCGCTGGTCATGGCCAGGTCGGCGCCGGCAATGGGGAGTCCTTTGGGCGCACTGCCAGTGGCAATGACGATGTTTTTAGCATCGTGCTTCTCACCGGCCACCTCGATGGTGTGGGCATCGACAAAGCAAGCCTCGCCTTCAATCGCGGTGATGCCGGGCGACTGCATGAGTTGTTTCACACCGTCGCGCAATTGAGTCACAACCTCGTCTTTGCGGGCCATTGCGGCACCGAAGTCAAAGCTGAACCCCTCGGCTTGGATGCCCCATACGGCGGCCTCCTTGAGGTTGCCAAGCACTTCGGCATTGCGGCACAGCGCCTTGGTGGGAATGCAACCGCGGTTCAGGCATGTGCCACCCATCAGGTCACGTTCCACGATGCCCACTGTCAGGCCTTCGCGGGCAGCCTCAGCAGCCATCTCATAGCCACCGGGGCCGGCACCTATTATAATAAGGTCAAATGTCATATCTTATTTTTCTGTTATCGGTTGTCAGTTTTCTGATTGATGAAAACTCGGAGTTCTCAGAGCACTCTGAGAATTCCGAGTTATTTTTTGTGATCTTCAATGATCAATTTTCAGTTCTCCTGTGAATGAAGCTCGACATAGGTCACAATCTGCTGCAGGGCTGCCTTCGTGTCGTCAAGGCGGCGAACTGGCGTGCAGTGAGGAGCGGTCTTGACCATCTCGGGCTGCTCTTTGGCCTCTTCAGCAATCTTGCGCATCACGGCGATGAACGCATCGAGTGTCTCCTTGCTCTCGGTCTCGCAAGGCTCAACCATCAGTGCCTCGTGGAACAGCAGAGGGAAGTAGATCGTCGGAGCGTGGAAGCCATAGTCCAGCAGGCGCTTGGCCACATCGAGCGTAGTCACACCAGTCGACTTGTCCTTCAAACCGTCGAACACAAACTCGTGCTTGCAAACACCCTCAAGCGGCAACTCGTACACGTCCTTGAGCGACTCCTTGATGTAGTTGGCGTTGAGCGTTGCCAACGGACCCACCATCTTGACGTTCTCGTGGCCGAGGCTCAGAATATAGGTGTAGGCACGCATCATGACGGCGAAGTTGCCCAGGAAGCCCGAAATCGAGCCAAGCGAGTCACCACCAAACTCAACATCATAGCGATAGCTGTCTTCGTCGATGTCCTGACGCACAACGTGGGGGCTGGGCAGGAACTGCTCCAGACCGGCACGAACGCCAACAGGGCCACTGCCGGGACCACCACCACCATGAGGTGTCGAGAAGGTCTTGTGCAGGTTGATGTGCATGATGTCAAAGCCGATGTCGCCCGGACGAACCTTGCCCAGCATGGGGTTGAGGTTGGCGCCATCGTAGTACATCAAGCCGCCACAGTCGTGCACCAGCTTGGCAATCTCAGCAATCGAGTGCTCGAAGATGCCCAGTGTGTTGGGGTTGGTCATCATCATGCCTGCGATGGTGTCGTCGAGCAGAGGACGCAGGTCGTCCACATCAACGGTGCCGTCGGGACGGCTCTTGACCACAACCACGTCTAGACCGCACACTGCAGCGCTGGCGGGGTTGGTGCCGTGGGCCGAGTCGGGAACGATGACCTTGGTGCGCTTTGAGTCACCGCGGCTCATGTGATAGCTGCGCATCACCATCAGACCCGTCAACTCGCCGTGAGCTCCGGCGAACGGATTGAGGGTGAATTCCTTCATGCCGGCCAGTTCAGAAAGGCTTTCCTGAAGTTTGTAGTAGACCTCGAGGGCGCCTTGAACGGTGTCGATGCTCTGCAGCGGATGCAGACCACTGAACGACGGGTGCGAGGCCATGTCCTCGTTGATCTTGGGGTTGTACTTCATTGTGCACGAGCCCAGGGGATAGAACCCTGTGTCCACACCGAAGTTGTTGTTGCTCATGTTGGTGTAGTGACGCACCACCGTGAGCTCGTCACACTCGGGCAGACAAGGAGCCTGACTGCGAAGCAGGGTGCTGGGCAGAGACTCCAACTTATACTCGCTCATCTCATTCTTGGGGAGGGAATATCCACGACGACCCTCGCGCGACAACTCGAATATGAGTTTTCCGTAATATACGTTATTCATAGTGTTATGCCTCCTCTTGATTAGAATTGATGAAATCCTGGATGCTCTCGATGAGGGCGTCAATCTCGTTCTTGCTGCGCATCTCGGTCACGCACAGCAGCAGGTGGTGGTCGTCAAGTTTCAAACCGGCTTGGATGCCCTCGTCCACACACCAGTCTTGCAACTGATCGATGTCGAGGTCGGTCTTGACAACAAACTCGTTGAGGAACGGCTGGTCGGGATAAGCAAGCTCAAACTTGCCCGTCTCTGACAACTTCTCGGCCAGATAGTGGGCACCACTGTAGCCCATCTCATTGACCTCGCGTAGGCCTTGCTTGCCCATGAGCGACATGTAGATGGTCACATACAGGGCCATCAGGCTCTCGTTCGAGCAAATGTTACTTGTGGCCTTCTCGCGACGGATGTGCTGCTCACGGGCTTGCAGCGTCAGCACAAATGTGCGCTTGCCATCGGCATCGGTGGTAGCACCCACAATGCGACCCGGCATCTTGCGGATGAGTTTCTTGCTCGTGCACAGGTAGCCCACGTATGGGCCGCCGAAATTCATCGGAATGCCCAGGCTCTGGCCATCGCCAACGGCGATGTCGGCACCCCATTCACCGGGAGTCTTGATTACACCCAGTGCACTGGCCACACAGTTCATGATCAGCAACGCCTTGTTGGCGTGGCAAAGGTCGGCCCAGCCGGTATAGTCCTCAAGAATGCCATAGAAGTTGGGCGAGGCAACAATCACACCAGCCACGTCACCCTTGGCAATCTTCTCCTCAAAGTCGGTACGGCTCGTCACACCGTTCTCGGCCTTGATGTGTTCGACCACAACACCATGGAACTTGGCGTAGGTCTCGACCACGCGGATGATGATGGGGTTGACGGTATCGCTGATGAGAACCTTGTTGCGCTTCTTGGCATTGGCGACTGCCATCATCATGGCCTCGGCAGTGGCTGTGCAGCCGTCATACATCGAGGCGTTGCTCACCTCCATGCCCGTCAACTGGGTCATCATGCTCTGGTACTCAAAGA
>DEKO01000058.1:9716-10329 GCA_002353885.1 Porphyromonadaceae bacterium UBA2720 | reverse complement strand
TAGTACACCTTCTGCAGACTGGTACAGCCAGCGAATGCCGAAGCGTCGATGCGGGCCACAGAACTGGACAGATGAACCTCGGTCAAGTTAGTGCAGCCGGAAAACGAGGATTGCCCGATGATGCGCGCACCCCAAGTGAAGACAACGCTCTTCACGGTCGTGTTGTTCTTGAAGGCATTATCCGAGATGCCCCAAACGCGATGATTCGTGCCGTTGTAAGGTACCGCACCGGGGATGTATAGAGAGGTTGCGCCCTCCGTACTCACACCAGTCACATAGACAGCATCGCTTGACGATACCGTCTTGAAAGTCAAGCCACCATAGCTGAAGGTTTCTTGAGTCCAAGCTAACGCATTGGATAATATGGCTAGCCCAATGAGAAATAGAAATTTTTTCATAGTCTAAGTATTGGAATTATTAATTTTTTCTGCAAATGTAGCTAAAATTATCATGATAGACAACTTTTTGTTGTGTTTTTCCAAAAAAAAGTTGTTACTTTGCAATTGTTTGATTCGAGCAATTCGACTGCTCAATCACTCGACTGTTCGGTAATTCGCAAAAAAAACTCGTGATAACCGCGAACGACACGGACCTTTAGCTCGCGACCGAACGG
>DEKO01000058.1:9328-9607 GCA_002353885.1 Porphyromonadaceae bacterium UBA2720 | reverse complement strand
ACTTCGTGGTTCCTGATAAAAAAGATTGACGCAAATAATTCGATAATTCGTGAAAAAATCGTGACAAATTCTTGATGACAATGAAAAAAATATTGCTCCTACTTGCTATGGCTCAGCTCGTGACGGCCACCCATGCTGCCGACATCCTTGACTATGTCGACCCCTTGATTGGGTCGGGAGGCCATGGCCATGTCACCGTGTCGGCCAGTGTACCCTTTGGTTTCGTGCAACTCGGTCCCACCAGTGTGCCCCAGGACTGGGACTGGTGCTCAGGCTACC
>DEKO01000058.1:8683-9276 GCA_002353885.1 Porphyromonadaceae bacterium UBA2720 | reverse complement strand
AGCGGCACGGGCATCGGCGACCTGCACGACATCACTGTCATGCCCGTTGTGGGCCAAGTCAAGCTGGCCCGCGGCACTGTCAATGACCCCACCAGCGGCCACTGGAGCTATGCCGACCGCAGCACCGAGGTGGCGCGGCCGGGATATTACAGTGTGCGACTCAGGCGCTATGATGTCACAGCCGAGCTCACAGCCACTGCCCGCACCGGGTTGCACCGCTACACCTTCCCCGCCAGCCACGAGAGCGCCATCGTCTTCGACCTGGTCAATGGTGGTTGTTGGGACGCACCCGACGAGGGCTGCGTCCGTGTGCTCAACGATTCGACCATCGAGGGCGTGCGCTGGTCCACTGGTTGGGCCTGGCATCACCCTGTCTACTTCCGTGCTGTGTTCTCACGGCCCATCAAGCAAGTGCACCTCATTGCCGACGACATCGAGGTCCCTGGCCTCGAGGTGAAGGCACGGAAGGTCTTTGCCCGCTTTGACTTCGACACCAGCACCGACCGCCAGGTTATGCTCAAGGTTGGTCTCAGTGCCACCTCGACAGCCGGGGCGGCTCTCAACCTGGCCGCCGAGCAGACGGGCTGGGACTT
>DEKO01000058.1:3914-8655 GCA_002353885.1 Porphyromonadaceae bacterium UBA2720 | reverse complement strand
GGCTCGCGCCCAGGACACATGGCGTCATCACTTGGGCAAAGCGCAGATTGAGTCGCGTGACCGGCAGGTGCTGCGCTGCTTCTACACCGCACTTTACCACACGATGATTGCTCCGTCGGTCTACAACGATGTCAATGGCGCTTATCATGGCAGCGACCACAAGGTGCATCCCTATCCGGGATTCACCAACTANNTCCGACGATGTCGTCCGCCAGGGCAACTTCCAGAACTACACCACCTTCTCCCTTTGGGACACCTACCGCGCCGCCATGCCGCTGATGACCCTCATCCATCCCGACCTCACACCCGACATCATCAACACCATGCTCCGCATCTATCAGGAGCAGGGCAAACTGCCCGTGTGGCACCTGATGGCCCGCGAGACCAACTGCATGGTGGGCAATCCGGGTGTGCCAGTTGTGGCCGACGCCGTGCTCAAGGACATCCCTGGTGTCAACCAGCAACTGGCACTCGAGGCCATGGAGCGGTCGATGATGCTCGACGAGCGCGGCCTGAAGTGGCACCGCACGATGGGCTACATTCCATGCGACTCGATGAAGGCCGAGAGCGTGGCCTACGAGCTGGAGTATGAACTGGCCGACTGGGCGTTGGCGCAGGCCGCACTCAAACTAGGTCGCCGCGACCTATACGACCGCTATATGGCGTTGAGCCGGCAATATCGCAACCTGTTTGACTCCAAAACAGGCTACATCCGTGCCCGCAATGGCAAGGGTGACTTCCTCACACCGTTTGATCCGTTTATCGAGCGGCATCAGAAGGACGAGTACTGCGAGGGCAATGCCTGGCAGTATGCCTGGCTCGTGCCTCACGACATCGAGGGGCTGGTGCTGTGTCACGGCTCGCGCGAGCGCACCATTGCCTGGCTTGACTCGCTCTTTGTCGCCACGGGCGACCTCGGAGCCGAGGCCACGCCCGACATGACGGGGCTCATCGGACAGTATGTGCACGGCAACGAGCCTAGCCACCACATCATCTACTTCTACACCATGCTGGGCCAGCCCTGGAAGGCGGCCGACCGCGTGCGTCAGGTGCTCACCACGCTCTACCACGATGCGCCCGACGGCCTGTGCGGCAACGAGGACGTGGGCCAGATGTCGGCATGGTACATCCTCTCGGCACTGGGCTTCTATCAGGTCGAGCCGGCAGGTGGACGCTACTACTTCGGCAGTCCCATCGTCGATGGTGCCACGCTGCGTGTGGCTGGCGGCACGTTTGAGATCAAGGTTAAGAACAACAGCGACCGCAACCGCTACATCCAGTCCATCAAGCTCAACGGCAAGCCCCACCGCAAGCCCTACATCGACCATGCCGACATCGCCCGTGGCGGCACGCTGCAACTCACCATGGGCAGCAAGCCCACCCGCTGGTGGTGATCACGAGCACTCTGGGGTTGTCATGATTTTTTATCACGAATTTTCGAATTATCGATTCATTTGCGGTTCAGAACGTTGCAATTTAAGAAGACAAACTCATGCTAAAGGAGAATCGTATTAGTGATGACATACGCACTTATGTGCCATATCTGGCTTGTCGTGATGCAGGTCAGATTGAACTGTGCATGGTTGATGGCATGTTGTGGATCCCTCGCGACATGATTATTCTTTTTACCTATACTGGCGAAAAAATATCCTATAATGCCCTGCACAAGAGAGTCGATGCTTTTGTGGCCGAGCATCCCCAGTGGCAACACTCTGTTCGAGAGTTTCAATTGAAAACAGATGGCGGGTTTGAGTATAAAGCCAAATTCTATGATATTAACCTATTAGAAGCCATCATGCAGCACTATGGGACGGTCGATGAGCAATTTATCACATGGGCAAAAGTGCAGATAGGAGAATTGCCACAGGAGCAATTAGACACTTTGGTGCAGTCGCTCAAGCATGATGATGAGCTCATGGCTGCTAAGTATCATTATAGTTGGATTGACCGCCTGTGGTATTGTGGTGAACGACTTGTTGATAACAGTCGTGGGCCAGACAGTGGCGGATCATTGTTCATGTGGTGCATTGGGTGGTTAGCAATGGGGATCCTCTTGCCTATCGAGTATCCTGACCCAAACCTCTTGCGTTGTGTGGTTTATGTGGTGATTGCTATTGCACTCTATTTCATTTATCGTAAGCATTTCACACCCGAGCGCCAGCAGGCCATCTATGTCCACTATGGCCTGCCAGTCAAAAGATTTAGTAGGCTCAAGAGTGGTGGGATTGTTACCAGCATCATGTGTGCGGGCATGTTGCTTGTGTTCTTGATGGCTGAAATCCTCCGTTGGCATCCCGAATTTTGGCTCTCAATGATATTCTGAGCCATGAATCTAACGTCTAACGTCTAACGTCTAAAGTCTAAAGTCTAAAAACTAACCTATATTATGAAAAAGATACTGTTGATTGCAATGATGGTGGCGATGGCCACTGCAGTGTGGGCCAAGGGACCGCGCCCGGGCTATAAAACCAAAGTCGTGGCGCATCGCGGCTACTGGCACGCCGAAGGGTCGGCCCAGAACTCCATCCGCTCGCTTGTCAAGGCCGACTCCATCGGCTGTTGGGGCAGCGAGTTCGACGTGTGGATGTCAAAAGACGGCACCCTGTTTGTCAACCATGACCCCACCATTGGCGACGTCGAGATTCAGAAGTCCAAGTCCAAGGTGGTGGCGCGTCAGCGGCTGCCAAACGGCGAACCCATACCCACGCTCGAGCAGATGCTCAAGGCCGCCGTCAGTCTGCCGCGGCTGCAACTGGTGTGTGAGCTCAAGCCACATGCCGACAAGAAGCACGAGGCCAAGGCCGTGAAAAAAATGATTGACCTGGTGGCTAAGTATGGACTGGAGAAACGGACGACCTACATCACCTTCTCGCTCGAGGGCATGAAGGAGCTCATCAAGCGGGCACCTGCCGGCACCGAGGTCTACTACCTCAACGGCGAGCTAACGCCTGAGCAGCTCAAGGAGATGGGGGCTGCCGGCATGGACTATAACGTCATGACCGTGTTCAAGAACCGCAACTGGGTCGCCCAGTGCCACGAGCTGGGACTCAAGGTCAACGTCTGGACCGTAGACGACAAGCCCGAGGCACTGCTCGACGAGCTGCTCGACATGGACATCGACTTCATCACCACCAACACCCCCGAGCAGGTGCAACAGGTCATCTTTGAGCGCGGCATATCGACCTACCCCTAAAATCTAAGTAGTTAAAGAAGTTAAGGAGTTAAAGGGAGTTAAGACGTCACAATGTTATGGCAGCAACTAAAAACTAAAAACTAAAATCTAACGTCTAACGTAAAATGCAAAAAATCACCCATGTCACGACACTGCTGGCTGTGATGGCAGTGTTGTCTGCGCCGATGGCACAGGGGCAGTCGGTCGCAACGCCCACCTACACCAGCGAGACCCATGAGTATCTGCTGGACAAGTGGCCCGCACAGATGGGCCAGTTCAGCGACGGCTACGTGCTCGTGCGCACCCACAACGACGATGTGAGCCAATTCGTGATCTTTGACGACAAGGGCAAGAAAACAGGCGAGTTCAGTTGCGCTACCGAGTGGGTGGTTTCGATTACCCAAGCCTGTCCCAAGTTCCGCAATGGCGTTGCACCCTTCTACATCAAGGGGGAGATGGGCAGCAATTACATGGCATGGGTCGATTATCACGGCACGATAGTCAAGAAGATTCCTATCCAAGAGACAGGGGTCGACTACGAGTTCACACGCGACGGCTTCATCACAACCTTGTGCCAGCTGCAGGCCCCCGACGGGTCGAAACACAGGGTGCTCTGCTACTTCGACACCCAGGGCAACGAAGTCTTTCGGGGCATGCGGCAGGTCTTCGACGAGGTCTATGAGCGCCGCAAGCCCATGCGTGACTTCTGCGACGAGCTCTGTTGTTTCTATGACTACAAGACCGAGCGCTATGGCTACTTCAACCGTGCCGGGCAGGTGGTGATACCCGCGCAATACAAGCAGGCACACGACTTTAGCGAGGGCAAGGCCGCCGTCTCACCCGATGGCGAGACTTGGGGATATATCGACATCCACGGCGAGCAGTGCATTAAGTATTTGTATACGCAGGGCGAGCCATCCGACTTTCACGAGGGCTTTGCCATCGTGCCGATGCGTGCCGCTGGCAACAGAGTCTATAGCTTCATCGACACTGAGGGCAACATCAAGGCCACCTATGCCGAGGCCGACCGATTCTTCAATGGCTATGCATGGGTCAAGCCCACTAACGGAGATCAGCCTGTCATCGTCAACAAAGATTTTCAGCAGGTGGGCAAGCAGCCGACTACGGCCGGAGTGATAACTTATCATGAGGCGCAGGGCGTCATCCAGGACCGGCGCAACCTCTTCAAGCCCGATGGAACATGGTGCTTTGATCCCAAGCAAATCGACCTTTTGGAGGTATTCAGCGATGGCTTCATCGGCTACAAATGTTCTCAGTCCTACGGCTATGTGGGCATGGACGGCACAGTCATCATCAAGTTCGTCCTGCCCACAGGCAACTAGCTGCAGCTCTAGGGAGCCCCCCTCGGTCCCCCCTAAAGAGGGGGAAGGTCAGAGTGGCTGAGATTAGCACAGATTTGGAAGGATAATATTATTCTGTGTATTCAGTGTGAGACAATTGCAGTCTGGCTGCTACTAAAAACTAGAAACTAAAAACTAGAAACTAAATTTTTTATTCTGCGTGAGACAAGAAGCAGCCAGGCAGGATATAGCACACAGATTGCTGCGC
>DEKO01000058.1:1693-3895 GCA_002353885.1 Porphyromonadaceae bacterium UBA2720 | reverse complement strand
GCCCTTCGGGCTCCCGTTCGGTCGCGAGCACTTCGTGGTTTACACAGATTATCACAGAAAAAAATCTGTGTGTTCCGTGTATTCTGTGTTTATTCTCTACCAGATGGTCGTGAGCATTGCGTGGTTATCCAAACTTGAATGAACCATCATCATTTCTGGTCACAAAATTTGGTCATGTCAAAAATTTTGACGTAATTTGCGTCACGGAAAATCCGTCACGCGTTTTGTGTCATAATTTAATCGATTGATAAGCAATATGATGAAGCGTAATCCATTCTTGAAATACGGCTATCTAGGACCAGAATTCTTTGCCGACCGCAAGCAAGAAACAGAGATGGTGGCTAGAACTTTGCTCGGTGGCAACAATGTCACGCTGCTCTCGCCACGGCGCATGGGCAAGACGGGGCTTATCATGAACGTGTTCCACACCATGCGGCAGACCCATGAGGATGCGGTCTTCATCTATCTCGACATCTTCGCTACCCGTACTTTCAAAGAAATGGTCCAACAACTGGCCGCAGCTGTTTTGGATGTCATGCAACGCCGAGGCGAGAAATTCTTAAGCCACCTGTTGACCATGCTGGCATCACTACGTCCGCAACTCACGTTCGACCAACTGACAGGTTCACCACAGTTCACTGTGACCATCGAACCCGACCAATCTCAGCACACGCTCAAACAATTGTTTGACTACATGGAACAATCCGGGCAACAATGCTTCGTTGCCATCGACGAGTTTCAGCAAGTTGCCAAATATCAGGACAAGAATGCCGAAGCCATGTTGCGGTCGCACATCCAGTTTCTGCACAATGTCCACTTCGTCTTTTCGGGAAGCAGCCGCCACCTGATGAGCGAGATGTTTCTCTCGGCACGTAGGCCATTTTTCCAGAGCACCACCATCCTCGATCTGAAACCGATAGGCAAACAAGCCTATGCCAGCTTTGCACAACAATTTTTTGAGCGTAGAGGCGACACATTGTCGTCGACTGCATTCGATGACATATACGACCGTTTCCAGGGACACACCTGGTATGTCCAGTCGGTGCTTAACAAACTCTATGACACCGAGTCGACTGTGACCGAGTCGCGACAGGTCGACCTGGCTGTGCTGGCCCTCATCGAGGAGAGCAGTGGCATCTATGAGAACATTGTCGCCACGTTGACCGACAATCAGTTGAGCCTGATGCGGGGCTTGGCTCGGCAGGGCACGGTCACCGAGATTAACGGCAGCAGCTTTGTGCGCGCTAGTGGGCTCAAATCGTCCAGCAGTGTCAATTCGGCCTTGAAATCGCTCATCGACAAGGAGTTGGTCTATCACGACCATGGCCAGTACAGCGTCTACGACCGCTTCATGGCATTATGGCTATGCTCGCGCTGAGGGCGCTCAGAGCACACACTGAATACACCCAATCCACGCATAATAATAAGGACACGCCTTGGAACGTCCTCAGTCATGGCTGCATCTTGTCTCATGCAGATCTAGCAGATTGAGCTAATGGCCGCCCTACATGATTCCCTGTTTTTGATACAATTCAGAACCGTCCCCAATTGTATCATTTCATTTCTCCTTCTATAACAGGAACAGTCATAGGCATACCTCCATTTGTGGTGTAACTATATGATCCCACTCTCTGAGGGTTCTTGACTGTTACAATCTGGTCGTTATAATAATCCTCACCAAGTATCATGACTGTGTTGCCATTGTACATTATTCTATCGCCAATCTTGTCAGAAGCCCGCCTTTGGGCCTTCGGCCCGCTATTGGCTTATAGCTAAAAGCCAAAGCTTTTAAATGGGTAAAGGCAAAAAGCTGAAAGCTTTTTAAAAGGCTAAAGGCAAAAGCCAAAGGCTTTTAAATGGCTAAGAGCAAAAAGCTGAAAACTTTTTAAAAGGCCAAAAGCAAAAAGCCAAGGCTTTTAACTACTGTAGCCGGTAGTGCAGCGTGCAGCCGGTGCGCAGCTGGCGGTGGGTGAGAAAGTTGGAGCGGTGCGGCTGGCCGTCGATGGTGAGCGAGTGGACGTAGGGGCCGTCGCCATCGGCTTGGATGCAGACACGGCGGCCGCCGGGCAGGTGTAGCGTGACGTCGCGCAGCAGCGGCGAGCCGATGGCATACTCACCCGAGCCGGGACAAACGGGGTAGAATCCTAATGCCGAGAACACATACCAGGCTGAGGTCTGCCCGTTGTCCTCGTCGCCGCAGTA
>DEKO01000058.1:0-1568 GCA_002353885.1 Porphyromonadaceae bacterium UBA2720 | reverse complement strand
GGCTGGTTGCCGTGGGCATAGTTGCCCATGCCCATGATTTGCATCTCGCGAATCTCGTGGATGACCGTGCCGCCATAGTAGCTGGCGTCGAATGCCGGCGGCAGGGCGAACACCGAGTCGAGCATGGCGCAGAAGGCCTCGTTGCCGCCCATCAGCTCAATCAGCCCCTGCGGGTCGTGAAACACGCTCCAGGTATAGTGCCAGGCGTTGCCCTCGGTGAAGTCACCGCCCCATTTCAGGGGGTTGAACGGTGTCTGCCACTCGCCATTAGCCTTGCGGCCACGCATCAGGCGGGTGGTGGGGTCGAACAGCTTGCGGTAGTTCTGGGCACTGCGCTCGTAGGGGGCCCACTCGCTCTCGGGCCTGCCCAGCTGGCGCCCCACCTGGGCGATGCACCAGTCATCGTAGGCATACTCTAGCGTGCGCGCCGCGCTCTCGTTGATGCCCACATCGCACGGCACATAGCCCAGGCTGTCGTAGTATTGCCATCCCAGCCGCCCAGTTGACCGCACCGTGGGGTGCACCGCATGGGCACCGTGCGTCAGGGCCTGCCACAGCGTGGCGGCATCATCGTCGCTGGCGGGGATGCCGTTCACGATGGCATCGGCCACCACCGCAGCCGAGTTGTTGCCCACCATGCAGTCGCGGTGGCCCGGGCTGGCCCACTCGGGCAGGAAGCCGCTCTCGCGATAGGCATTGGCCAGGCCTGCCAGCATCTTCTCGCTCTGGTCGGGATAGACCAGGTTGAGCAGCGGGAACAGGCTGCGGAATGTGTCCCAGAAGCCCGTGTCGGTGAACAGATAGCCCTCGTGCACCTGCCCGTCATAGGGGCTGTAGTGCACCACTTGGCCCTGCGGGTCTATCTCGTAGAAACTGCGTGGGAACAGCAGTGCCCGATAGAGACAGGAGTAGAATGTGCGCAGGTGGTCGCGGTCATCGTCCTGTGCCTCGATGCGACCCAGCACGTCGTTCCAGCGGTCGCGCCCGGCACTCATGACCTGGTCGAACGTGCGGCCGCCCAGCTCCTGCAGGTTGAGCAGGGCTTGCTCGGGGCTGATGAACGAGGCGGCGATGCGGGCATGCACCAGCCGCGTGTTGTCGGCAAAGCCCACGATGGCCCCGGCATGGCTGGCGGTGGCCTCCATGCAGCTGGGCACGATGGAGCCGTCGGACACGGTGGCGCAGTAGGCCAGCGGCTGGTCAAACTCGATGACAAACCATAGCTTGAACCCCTCGGGCACGCCGCCGCTGTTGCGCGTCGAGTAGCCAGTGACGCGCCGCTGCTCGCGGTCGATGGTCACCTGCGAGCCTTTGTCGAAGGGGTCGATGACCACATAGTGTCCAGCAGCCTGTGGGAAGCTGAACCGCATCATGGCCGCACGCTCGGTGGGCGTGACCTCGGCGGTCACGTCGTGGTCGGCCAGATAGACGCTGTAGTAGTAGGGCCGCGCGTCCTCGGCCTTGTGCGAGAACCAGCTGGCGCGCTCGTCCTGGTCGAACCGCGGCTGCCCGGTGATGGGCATGATGCTGAGCTGGCCGTAGTCGTTGATCCACGGGCTGGGCTGGTG
>DEKO01000197.1:21303-30962 GCA_002353885.1 Porphyromonadaceae bacterium UBA2720 | reverse complement strand
CACAGAACACACAGAATAATATTTTTTAAATCTGTGTAGATCTGTGTAAATCTGTGTGCTAAGCTCAGCCCGGCAGCTATTTCTGCCGCCCCTTACGGGGCTTGCGGGGTGGTGGGTGCCGTTGCACAGGGGTTCCGCTAACGCTCCACCCCTGCCTATATTCTTGCCGCCCCTAGCGGGGCTCTCAGCCAGGCAGCCACACTGACCTTCCCCCTCTTCAGGGGGGACCGAGGGGGGCTCACAGAGTCAGATGCCTTGCCGCCAAGCATTGCGGTTTCTCGCTTTACCATTCCAACCGGGTCAGCGGCCTTGTTGGCCACCCTGCTGGCCACCGCCTCCGGCACTGCTGCCGCCCACCACATCGTTGTTGTCGATGGTGGCACTGGTCTTCTTGACCTGGGTGCGCAGCGACCCAAAGCGGTAACTGACCGAGATGCCGAACGAGCGCGAGCGATAGCTCTGTCGCGCGAATCCCGTGTAGTCGCCCTGTGTGAAATCGGTCTGCCACGTGCTGTAGCGTCCCGAGAACGGGCGCTGGGCGTTGAGCCTGACGGTCAGCCGGTCCTCCTTGAGAAACGAGCGCTGCAGCCCGAAGCCATAGAACCATGAGGTAGTCCCCTTGCCGTACAAGCCATCGCCGCCTCCGGTCCACTCGCCCACGTTGGCCGTCAGGCGCAACTTCCACGGCAACTTCTGTGTCAACTGGGTGTAGAAGAACGAGTCCCAATATTTGTTGGTCAGGCTGAGGTCGCTGCTGCGCAGGTGGTTATACCCGACATTGCCGTTAAACATCAGGCTGGTGCCATCGACCACCTGCCATTGCACATAGGCATTGAGGTTAACGTTGCGGCTGCTGAGTGTGTTGGCGTAGGTCGTGTGGTCCACCCCATCGATGCGCGACTGCACCTGTGTGATGCCATTGTTGCTGAACGAGCATCCCGGCACTATGTTAAACGTCACCTTGGGGCTGATGAACATGTAGGTCAGGCTGAGCGAGTAGTTGCGGGCACTGTTCAGGTGCGAGTTACCATAGGTCATGGTGGTTGGCGTCTCGATGACGGCCGGATTCAGGTAGTTGATGCCCGGTCGCGAGATGCGGGTGGCAAAGGCCAGCTTGAGGCTCTGCATCATCGTGATCTGATAGTTGATGCTGGCACTGGGCACCCAGTCGCTCAGGTCGGTGTGGAAGTTTTTCTCCTTTCCGTCGGGATACTTGCCGCTCAGGTGGCTCCACTCATAGCGCAGTCCGGCACGTGCGCTCCACTTGCCCTTGCGGTAGGTATAGCTGGCGTAGGCCGAGCCCACCTGCGTCAAGTGGTCGAACAGGGTGACAATCGGGTCGATGCCCTCGCTGTCGTAGGCAAAGCGGGTGTTGCTGCCGTTGGAGCGATAGATATACTTCAGTCCGGTCTCGATGGTGTTATGCTTGGCAAAGGGGCGCGTCCAGTCGAGCTGCAGGGTGTGCTCCCAGAATTTCTCCTTGCCGCGGTTGTAGGTGCCGGGATAGTCCACGGGCATGTCAACCTTGTCGCGATAGACCGTCTCGCTGCCCGAGCGGTTGCGCGAGGTCGAGAGCATGTAGCTCAGCGTGAGTGCTTCGCCCCGGGTGTGTGTCTTGTGCTCATAGTCAAAGCGGCCATTGAAGTTGTAGTAGCTGTTGAGCGGCATGTGGCTATGCTCGGTGTAGCTGTACATCTGTTTGCCGGCCGCGTCGGTGGCGCGCCACCACTGGTCGGTGTCGCCGGTGTAGTTGTAATAGTAGCCACCAAACGACAGGGTCAGCAAGTTCAGCGAGTCGGCCTCGAAGCTCGACTCGATGTTGCCATAGTGCACGTTGACGCGCGACTCACTCTCGCTGTTCATCGCCAACCGATGCCCGTCGGTGTAGTTCTGCTCGCGCATTCCACGACTCATGTTGCCCTGGCGGTTGCGGTGGTGCATGCCATAGTTGACACTGGTCACCCATCGTCCCACCTGGGCGGTGACGTAGGCATTGGCGTTGGGCGACCCGGTGTCGTCGATGCCGGCGCTGACCGTGCCCGTGACCCCCTTGACCGCGGTGTTGTCGTTGAGCACGATGTTCAGGATGGCTCCCACGCCCTCGGCATCATACTTGGCCCCCGGCTCGGTGATGACCTCGATGCGCTTGATCATGCTGGCGGGTATGGCTTTGAGCACCTCCTTGGCATTGCTCGAGATGCTGGGGTCGGGGTGGCCATTCTTGTAGATCTTGAAGTTCGTGGCCCCCTTGACGCGGATGTTGTCCTCGGCATCGACAGTGACCAGTGGCACCTTGCGCAGCATCTCAATCACCGTGCTCGTCTTCGAGTCGGCATCGCCCTGCACGTCGTAGGCCAACCGGTCAATCTCGGCCTTGACCAGCGGGCGTATGGCCTTGACCTCGACCTCGCTCAGGTGCTTCAGCGTCGTGTCGTTCAGTATCGAGTCAATCTCGGCCTCGGTGAATGCACCCGCGGTCTGCGCCTCGCTGGCCAGCGCGGCCACCATGCAGAGCGTCAGCAGCAAAAACTTTCTCATAGCTTTTTGTCAGTTTTGTTGTCAGTTTTGTTATATAGACGCACCGACCCGCCCAAATGTTTCATCGCGATGTGTTAAGAAACCCAAAAAAGATGCCGCATGGCTTGGAGAGAGCACATGCAACTTTGAAAAAGTGGCAGAAAAACAAAGAAAACTGCTAATCAAAAAGAAAAGAAAAAAAGAAACCCCAAAAAGATGCCGCATGGCTTGGAGAGGGCACATGCGGCATCAACGAGAGCAAGTTACTATATATTTCTATTTCAGACTATGTGCAGTTCGCAAGCAGATTCAATCAATACTTGATTTTAGATGTGGTGACGGTGCCGTCGGCATGACGGGTGACAACAATGTTGACCCCTTCGAAGGGACGGTCGCTCACCTGACCCAACGTATTGACGTACTGCACGCTCTGCACTTGGCGCTGGGCATCAACGGCACTGACACCGGTTGTCGGGTTGATGTTGAGCGTCAGCATCACCCACTGGGTGTGTCCCTTGGCCGTCATGCTCACCAGCATCGTGCGCTTGCCCTGCTGCACATGAGCACTGACATCGAGCTGGTTGTCCTCGCTCAGCGTCACAGTCATCACGTCGTCATCAACCACATCGTTGAGGTAGTAGCGCTCGCGTGCACCATTATCGGCGTGTTGGAAGTATTGAGCAAGATCCACAACGCTCTGACCGGCTGGCACATCGACATTGACCTCTGCAGCATCGGGCATACAACCCACATCGTCGAGGGCGACATAGGTGGGTGTAGTCAAGCCATAGTTGTTGGTCTCGCTGCCACTGAAGGTGAACTGCAACTTGGTAACCTTGCCCAGCGAGCGCAGGTCGACCCACTCCCATGTGTCGAGCACATAGCGGTTGGCTTCGGCTGCACGATAGTCGCCCAGATTGAAGTCGACTGTGCTGGTCGAGCCATCGGCTGCGGTGCCGGTGACGGTCATGGTGAAGTATGAGCCAGCCTTGAATGGGTCGGTGTAGCCGTCACCATTGACCATGCTGTTGTAGGCGTATGCGGTGTTGGTCACATACATGCCCTTGACCGAGTCGCCCTCAGCGTCATTGGTCACCTCGATATACATCGGCGACGCGTAGGCATCGGGGAAGGCCACCAGATAGTTAGGCGAATTGTGCCCTGTGCCGGCGGCATTGCGCCACTGGTCGTTGAGACCGCTGTAGGCAGTCGAGGTCTCGTTGCTCAGCGCATAGCCATACCAATAGCTGTAGGCCGGCATCGAGCCCTGGTTAAAGGCAAACGAGCCGCTATAGAACTTGTCGCTGTCCAGGTCATAGACCTCGTCGTGCGAGTTCTCGGCCAGGTAGTTGTCGTCCATCGTGGCCACCACTTGCTCGCCGCGGACGATGACGCCAGCCTTGGCAGTCACGGTCTGTCCGTCGGCACTGGTGACTTTCACTTTGTAGCCCCAGGTGTAGTCGGGCTGGACAGTGAGTGTGGCCTCACCAGCCAGACTGTTGTTCATCTGGTCGGTCCACTCATAGGTGTAAGGCTCGTCGCCCCCGGCCACTGTCGGGGTGAGTGTAGCCTCGCCACCAGCCTCAATGGTCGCGCCCTCAAGCGCCACCGTCAGCGGCTCGATGTGGCGTGCTGTGGTGAACTCGGCCTTGACGACCTCGCTCTCATTGCCCAGTGCACTCACATTAAGGAAGTAAACCTCATACTTGGTGTTCTCGTCCAGACCATCGAAGGTGGTCGTGGCTTCCTTGCCAGCCATCACCGATTGCGGTGTGCCGGCCTTCAAGTCGTCGGCAGTGGGAGCTCGACGCGGTGCCGGCATGCCCTGGTCGGGCTCTGTGGCCTTGACCACCTGGCTATAGAGTTTGCCACTCACTGTCCACATCGTCTTGACGGTGGCAGCGGTCTCGGTGATGTCGGTCACCACAGGATAGCCCTCGGCAATCTCAGGAGTCTCTTCGCTCAACTCAACAAACTCGTAGGCACCGACCGTGGGGTTCTGCGCGTCGCGCTCCAGTCCATCGGCATCGACGGTGATGAAGTCGACAGGCAGCGCGCTGCGCAGGTTGCCGGCGCTGCGCAGGTGCAGGTCGACATCGCTCAGGAACTGAGCCTGCTCGACGGTATTGGCGCTATTGCCTTCCATACCATTGAGTGCGGTGATGTCGGTGCCGTCCATGACCGTCTCGCCATAGAGCACATTGTTCACCAGGTTAGGCTTGTCGCCATAACCCGAATAGATAAACATCACCGGGCTACTGGTCATGTTCTGCAACAAGTTGTTCTGCAACGTGATGTTCTCGTAGGCGATGGGCGTGCGACGTGCCGAGTAGAAGCAATAGCCGCCACTGCCGGCGATGCGCACCGTGTTGTTATACACCGCGATGTCCTTCTGGTCGATGTCCATCTCGATGCCTGCACTGCTGTTGCTGGGCGACTGCGTGATTGACACCACATTGTTGTAGATCAGGATGGGCTGGTCGGCAGTGCCACGGCTCTCGCTGCGCAGCTCGATGCCGCCGCTATAATATGTGGTCTCGTTGGTCACCTGGTTGCCAGCGACAATGCCCTTGCCGCGCACGCGGGCCAGATCAAGTCCCCAATAGCCGGTCCTTTGAGTCGTCGACTGGTTGATGACATTGTTCTCGATGACAAAATCATCCTCATCATAGACATAGATGCCCTTTGACCCGGCCTCGTTGATGGTGTTGCCACGCACCACCAGCCCCTTCTCGCGGGTCAGTGCCACATAGTTCGTTCCACCCAGCGCCATGGCAATATAACCGCCTTCGAGCAGATTGTCCTCAAATGTCGCATAGTCATTATTACGATTGTCCTCGCCATAGCCCATGGTCTTGACCAGGTTGATGCCACTATATCCACTGGTGACAGGCGTGGCCTTGACATGGCAGTCACGCAGGGTGAAGTGTCGCGAGCGGTCATTGATGCTCACGACATAGTTATACTCGCTCTCCTTTGCAGGGATGAAACTCATCTTCTGCACGGTGACGTATGGGGTATTCTCGGCATAGAACACGCCCTTCTTGTAGGAGCTGGTTCCGGGCATCACCTCCGAACTGCCGGCACCGGTGACGATGACCTTGTCGCGGTCGCCGCTCTGGCTGGTGAAGGCGATGGTGTTCTGCTCGCTCACTCCGGGGACCGATGCAAACCACACATTCTCGGCGTAGGTGCCATCCTCGACCTCAAATGTCACGGCACCCTCGACACCGCCTTGCAGTGCCTGGGTGGCTGCCGCAAACGTTGCGAAGTCGGCATTCTCGCTAGCACCGATGACGTATGTTCCTTTCAGTCCAGCCTTGACAGTGCGTTCGGCCAGCAGAGGCTCGGCAACCGTCATCTCGGCATCGCCGAGGGTCACACTCTGCACCTGTGCGGCAACAACATTACCGGCAGTAGCTTCGGCTGCGATGTCGTAGGTCAGCCACAGGTAGTAGTCACCATTCTCGGCGATGGTCAGTGGTTCGGTCAGTGTGATGACATTCTCGCCATCGGCCACTGTCGTGGTTGTTCCCAGACAGTTGTCGATGCCAAACATGGGATTGTGTCCAGTGCTGTAGACCTTGACGGCTGCGATGTCGGCCGTGCTGGTTGTGCCGGTGGCATCCCACTTCACGCTGCTCACCACAATGGGGTTCTTGTCGCCGGTGACGGTGAGCTTGACCTGCTGCATGACGTTGTCGGTGGTGTTTCGCAACACAGCATCGCCGGTGGGCTGAATCTGGATGCTCTCGACCACAAACGGGGTCTTCTCGTGCAGGCTCACCTCGATTTCCCATCCGTCGAGCGTCGAAGCCGTTGTGTTGGCCTCAAAGACCACTGTCAACGCGCCGTCCTCGGCCTTGCTGACCAGGTTCTTCGGACCATTGGTGGTGCTGTAGCCCGTCACGGTTCCCAGGAGGTTGTCTTGATTGGCTTCACGGCCACTGTAGACATACATTTTGCCACTGCCAATCGAGAAGGTCGACTTCGTGTCGAGCTGCACAGCACTGTTGTCACGGCCGGGCACGAAGATGGTCTTGCCCTTGAAGCCCTTGGTCAGCTTGCCGTCTTTGCCGCCATCGTCATAGAACATGAGCGGCTCGGTGACGGTGACAACATTGTCACCGCTGACCATGTTATAGATATATTTGACCACACGGTTGCCGTCGGGGTCGCCCTCGGCAACAGCCGTCTCGCCATCGGCGCAGACCAGTGCCGTCACCTTGGCGTCAATCACGGTCTCGGCAGCAGCGTCCGGCTTGACATCGATGGTCACCCACAGATAGTTGCCGGCTTCGGCCAAGTTGTGCTCGCCGGCCACAGTCACTTCGCTGGCAGCGGGGTTCTCGACAGCGCCAAATGCCACAGCCGTCTCACGATTATTCTCATTGTTATAATATACGCTCACCCGGCTCACAGCCTCTTGCGAGTTCTTCAGGTCGAGCTTCACGCCAGTCAGCGTCTTGACCGTCAGTGTGCCTTCGGTCACAATCTCCACATCGAGCAGAGCGGCATCGGTGGCACCCACGGCCAGCACGTCGCTGCTGGTCTGGTTGACGGTAACCTCGTTGATGGTCATGTCGTGGTTGAGGAACGGACGCACGGTGGCCATCCAGCCGGTGCCGGCGTAGTAGCTGCTTGTGGTCTTGGGGTTGAAACGAATGGTGAGCGAGCCATCGGCACTGGTCGAGCGAATCTTCTTGCCCGGACCGACGTTAGCTTCGCTAGCATCGCTCAAGCTCCACAACAGGTTCTCGCCATTGACACTGGTGCCGCTGTAGATCTCAAACACGGCCTTGGTGCCGTAGCTGGTGCCAGAATAATAGACATCAAAGCTCGAGAAGTCAATCTCGGCAACAGTGTTCTCAATGGTTGGGGTGAAGGTCACAATATAGTCGGCATCGGCGGTCTCATACTTGCCGCTGTAGCCCTCGGTGTGGGTGAACTTCCACTCGCCACTGATGTTGTGGCTGTGGCTGCCCTGGGTGGCATGGCAGATGTTGTCGACCATGCGGGTCGCACTCACGGCCTCGCCCGGGGTGTGGGTTGTGCCGCCCACAGTCACGTCCTGCAGCGAGAGGGTCACCTGCTCGCCATTCTGTGCCTGGTCGTTGAGGTCGAGCACGACGGCGAAGTAATTGTGTCCCTCGGCAAGCTCCTTGTCGCCCGTCAATGCAATGGCGGTGCCCGTCACCTCGACCTCGCCGAATGGGTCGGTAGTGGCAAAGGTGTTCTTCTTGCCCAGAGAGTAGGCACGTGCTTTGGCCACATTCTTGGCATCGGCCAGATTGAGGTTGATGCCGGTCAGGTGCAGGGGATTGCTGGTGTTGTCGGCCAGCACGTCGACCACTAGCATCTGCACGTCATGGTCGCCGGCAGCCACAGTGGCAGTCGAGGCGGCCTCGCCCGTGACGGCATTGAAGGTCATGTCGCCGGGCAGGAACTGGCTCACCGTTGCCTCCCAGCCAGCCTTGGGGTAACCAGCCGTGCTCTTGAGATAGACGGTCAACGAGCCGTCCTCGGCGGTCGACTTGACAATCTCTGCCTCGTCGAGCAGGGTGGCGATGAGGTTTTCCTCGTTCACCTCACGGCCATTATAGAACTTGAACACATCATTGTAGCCCACCGATGAGGTGTTGAACAACTCCAGCTTGCTGAAATCGACCTTGATGGCCTGCCCCGGTGTGGCGGGCACAAAGGTGACCTGTCCCTCAAAGCCCTGAGTGATGGTGGCATCCTTGCCGCCGTCATCGTAGAATGCGGCATTGTCGCCGATGGTATAGGTTATCGGGGTTGTCCCCATCAAGATCTTGTTGTCGATAGTCACCGCATCGCCCGTAACCGATGTGGCTGTGCGTGCTTCGCCGGCCACTTTCACACTCTGGATGGTGAGCGAGGGGATGCTGCCCGTGGCATCGGGCAGAATGTCGGCCACGACCATCAGGCGGTTGTGCCCGTTCTTGAGTGTCACGTCAGTGGTTGTGAGCGCATCGCCCACAGTGGCTGCCGTGGCCAGCACTGTCGTGCCGCTCATCAGGCGGACGTTGGTCACCTGGGTCGAACCAACCAGGGCACTGGCATCGATGGTGAGTTGGTCCAGTGTCAGCGCATTGCCGCCGCCATCGGTCACCACGTCCACGCCGAAGATGTCTTGGTCCTTGGCACCGCGCCAAGTATTGGTCAGACCGGTGATGGCCGTGGTGCTCACATACTCCATGTCCTTGGGACTGACGCTCGATACGGTGATGTCCCAGCCTGTCATGTCTGTAGTGCCACGTGTGGTGCAGCCAAAGGCCACCATGCCATTGTCGGTGGTCGAGGTGAAGGTGTAGTTCACATCACTTGCTGTGATTTCCTTGACCCAACCGGCAGGGAAGTAGGTGAATGGTGAAGCGCCACCAGCACCACTGGTGCCAATCTTCGAATAATCCACATCGCCATCGTACATGATCAGGCGTGTGCCACCCGAGATGTCAATGGCATTAACTGTTATCACAATCTGGTCGCCCTCGTTGGCTGGTTGGAAAGCGACTCCGAAATCCTTATAGTTAGGAATCGTTCCGCTCTCAACGGCCTTGAAGGTCACCGTCCCATCGACAGTGTAGAGCGAGCAGACTCCATCAGACGATGGCAGATAGACTGTCGATCCATCTGCTACAGCCGTGGGGCCTTCGACTCTTGCCGATGCCTCAATGGCGACACTCATGAGCATCACCACAAGGAAGAAACAAGTTTTTAAATGCCTCATATTATTTAAGTTTTATTACGAGTTACAAGCCACAAAGCTACTGTGCATTGAGCTCGGTAACACGTTACAGCACAACATGGCACCACCCGTGCCCATGTCACAATTGCCTTAAATAATATAAGGTGTCAGAATACCTAGTGTGTTCCGGCTCTAATTCCACGAGAGCTCGAAATTGTTGCAATAACGTGGCAGGTCTTCTGACTTGTCCCATCGGTTGGCCGCCTTCCCATGGCAGCATGTGCCACAGTGGCTTGCCGTGCCAACCGACCGTTGGGACTCACAGCAGCGGGTTCTGTCCAGGATTCTCACCTGGTTCCCTTTTCAGCCGCGCGGGACGGATGCCCATCGCGGCCACCACATTACGTTTAAATAATCTTGGCTGCGCCTCAGC
>DEKO01000197.1:0-21256 GCA_002353885.1 Porphyromonadaceae bacterium UBA2720 | reverse complement strand
GCGCCTCAGCATAGCATGAGCGAACTCGGCTCTGCATTCGGCTTGCACAAGATTTCAGACCACAAAGATACAACATTATTTCCATTCACAAGCCATCCACCACTATATTTTAACTTTTAAGACAAAAAACCATATTTACTGTTTGAGAGTTAATAACTGTTAACCCTTGAACATTTTACTCATTTTTTCCCAACAAAGCACTCAAGTTACACATATTTTCCGTAAATTTGCACTGATTACAACCCAATTATTAATAACAATTCATTTTATCTACTAACATTTAAATTTTTGATGCTTATGAAAAAATTGTTTACTCTTCTTGCTGTAGCTGCTGTGGCACTGGGTGCCCATGCACAAAACACCCTCACCGTTTGCGAGGGCCTGTATTACTCGAATGCTTCGCCCATCTGCGGAATGTATGCCGACACCGAGGGCACGATGACCCAGACTATCTATCCGGCAGACATACTCGCTGAGATGTCGGGCAAGCAAATCACCGACTTGACTTTCTACACCCTGGCCGACTACTACTTCTCTCAAGGTCAGGAAAGCACTGATGCCACCGACTACATCAACTTTGAGAACGCAACCCTGCAGCTGTCGCTGCTCGAGGTTGATCAGCTAGGCTTTGAGCAAGCTGTCGCAGTGGATGGCGTGACTCCCGTAGCCACCGTCACCCCCACCAAGGGCGACTACATGATGACTTTCAGCCTGGATCAGCCCTTTGTGTACAAGGGTGGCAACCTGCTTGTCGAGGTCAAGATCATCACCGCCGGAACATGGGGGCAAACCTACTTCTTGGGTGAGGGTACCGAGGATTACAACCCCGGATACTATCACATCGATGACCAAGAGGATGTTAATAGCTTCTTCCCCAAGGCTACGTTCGCCTACGACGACGTGCTGACGGGCATCACTGGCATCAACGAGACTGCTGTGGCCAGCGTGAAGTATGTCAACCTCAATGGCCAGACCAGCGACAAGCCCTTCAAAGGCGTGAACGTCAAGGTCATGACCCGCACCGACGGCACCACCACCTCGACCAAGGTCGTGTTCTAACTGACAGTTGACACTGCATCGTTAACAATTGACCGCCTGGCTGATTTTGAGCCAGGCGGTCTTGATTTTGGCGAAAAAAGAACCAGCCCCAATCCGCCACTCATCGCCACTGGGTCAAGTCGCACTGACGTTTGAACGAGCGGGCGGTGGCGGCGGCCATGCGCGGGAAGAAAGTGATGCCCGTGCGGCGCTCCACCTCGGCAACGGTGGTGGCGTGGCGGNNCGGGCCATGCCGCCGCCACCTGCCTGGTTGTCGTAGATGAAGGCGATGGCACGCTGCTGACGCGGTGCGTAAAGCACCTTGTAGAATGCCGCCGGCACGGCGATGTCGTGCTGCGGGCCGATGCGCTGCACATGGATGCCCATGATGGGTCCGGTATACACCCAGATGCTGCCATCGCGCTTGGCCCAGCGATGCACGCTCTCCTCGAGCGACTTCCAGGGTCCGTTGTTCAGCTGCTCGATTTGGGGGCACATGTTGGTCATCAAGAAGCACTCAGCCATAGCCTGCCGATCCCAACGCATGTCCATGGCCGGTGCCATATGACCACGAGTGTAGCCACTCTTGCGGTAGTCGCCCCAGTCGGGGCTGCCCGCGACATTGGGATCGCCATAGAACTTGTAGTTGCGACGCTTTTCGGCACTGGGCGCGTCAGCCATAGTGGCCATGGTGGCAGTCAGCTCATAGGCCACGCACATGGGGATGCGCAACGAGCGGTTGAAGTAAACAGTGATGGCCTTGTAGTCGACTCGATGGCTGCCCTGTGGCACAGCGACAATGAGCAATGGAGCTCTTGTGCCCTGCATTGCGGCATTGCCTGTGAGGGTGGAGATGCGCGGCACTGTGGCAACCGATGCTTTTTGCCTCTTGGCCTCAGCTTTTTGACTCCTGTTTTTTTGTTTTTTGTTTTTCTTTTTCTTGCTCTTGGCACTGGCCGTGGCACACCACTCAATGCCAGTGGCCCACTGCATAGCACTCTCGATGGCGGGCGAGAGGGTCAGCACCGCCAACAACACGATGGTTATCAGTCGTTTCATTCGGTTCCTAGACAGTCACAACAGGTGTCATGACATGGTTAGACAGATAGATTTCACCACTTCAATTGCAAGAATGATGCCAGGTTGCAACTTCGCTCGAGAGGCTCTTCCTGGTCGTCGGGCAAGGCGGCGAAAAAGTCGATGCCTGTGAGCCGCTCAACCGAGTCGACACTGACTGCATATTGGCGCAGCGAGCCGTTGCTGGTGGCATTGCGATAGACAAAGGCGATGGCACGCATGGGGCTCACGTTGTGAGCAAGCACCACCTTGTAGAAGCGGTTGGGAATCACCACCCCACCCGGCGTGCGAGGCAATCGCGGCTCGATGACGGGTCCCACGGCGATGATGACCGCCCCGTCGCGCCGCGCCCACTCGCGTGCCTTCTCCTCGAGTCGGTTCCATCCACCCTCGTTGAGCGACTTGTCTTGCGGACAGATGTTGGTCATCATGAACGACTCGCGCATGGCCTGTGCACTCCACTTCATGTCGGCAGCGGGTGCCATGTGCCCACGGTCCATGCCGCTGCCGGCATAGTCGTTGGGGGCGGGGCAACCCTTGACCTGCGGGTCATGCTCAAAGCCTTTGGCCCGGGGCTCGGTGCCGAGCGTCTCGCTGTCGGTGAGCTCGTAGATGACACAGCGAGGCACATGAGCTGACGAATCAAAGTAGACTGTGAATCCCTCATACTGGGCTCGCTGACACGAGTCTAGCACCAACTGCTGCAGGCTGTCGGTCATGGCTGGGCTACACTTGGCAGTCACCGATTGCCGACGGCACTGCCTCACCAACAAGAAGGTCAATAGTGCCACGATTAGCACCCAGACGATGAGTTGTAGTTGCCACTTGTGCTCGGCGTACATGAGGATGGGAGGTTGCTAGTGAGGTGGAGTTGGTCAGACACGACAGGGTCGTGGCATGCAGGACCACCCACCATTGTTGTTATTTTTAATGGTCAAGCGAGAAGATGATGTCCCACACACGGTTGACAATGGCCATGCGGTCGATGTCGTCGCGGGTGGAGAAGAACATGAAGGTGATGTCGCGCTCGGGCACTTTGCCGGCATAGATGGTGAAGCCGCCATTGTCGCCGGTGTGATAGACAATCTTGGGACGGCCGGGTGTCTGCTGGATGAAGAAGCCGTAGCCGTAGCCCACATGGGGCTGGTAGCCATAGTTGGCATCGGGCTGCAGCATGACGTGTGGCGTGTAGGCCATGGCCCGCGACACTGCATTCCACACCTTGCCGTCGCGCAGGGCCTGCTCCCAGCGTGCGAAGTCGCGCACCGAGGTGTACAGGCCGCCATCGGCCTTGGTGGCAAAGAAGGACTCCTCGCCGTAGTCAAACTCGACATAGCGCCGTTGCTCCTCGTCCCAGCGGTAGCCGTGGGCGCTATTGGGCATCTCGCGTCCGTCCTCAAAGTATTGCGTGTGCTTCATTCCAGCCTTCTTGAAGATGTGACGGCTCATATAGTCCTCAAAGTCCTCGCCCGAGCAGCGCGGAACTATCTGGTAGGCGAGCTGGAAGGTAGGGTTCTGATACTTATAGGCCGCGCCGGGAGCAAACTCCAGGTCGCCCTCGGTGAGACGGGCCATATATTGCACCGACGCCACATCGGTGGCGGTGAGCACAAAGTGGTGGTCATCGCGCGGACGTGCATCGGGGATGCCCGAGGTGTGGCTCAACAGGTGGTGCAGCGTGATGCGCTGCCAGAAAGGTTGCGTCCACTCTGGGAACATCTGCGAAACGGGTGTCTGCAGGCTCAGCTTGCCCTGCTCGACGAGTTGCAGCAAGGCCACCGCACTGAACTGCTTGCTCACCGAGGCGATGCAGAAGTTGGTGGTCGGTGTCACATCGGCTCCTGTTTCAAGGTCAGCCTTGCCATAGCAGCGTTCAAAGATGGTCTTTCCCCGCTGCTGGATGAGCACGGCCGCTCCAGGCTGACTGGGGTCGTGATAGACCTGCTCGAAGATTTGATTCACTTGTTGTTGCAACTGCATGATGTCTTTCTTGTTGATTGCCATGCCCTGCAGGGCCATCAGAGCCACTGCGCACAGCAGGATGTTTCGCAATTTCATAGATGTTAGACGTTAGACGTTAGTTCTTAGTTGTTAGTTTTTAGTTGTTAGTTTTTAGTTGTTAGTAGGGACGCGCCTTGGCACGTCCGCCTCCAGGCGGAGGGTTGCTGCATTGTGCATTGTGAATTGTGCATTATGCATTGTGATTATCCCTCTGCGGAACTTGAATAGTTAATCAGATAGACGTGCCGGGTGGCACGGGTGAGCGCAGTGTAGAACCAGCGATAGAAGTCCATTGTGGCCAGCGCCTCGCGAGCGATGCCGCCCATGTCGATCAACACGTTGCGCCACTGGCCGCCCTGTGCCTTGTGGCACGTGACGGCATAGCCCATCTTGACCTGCAGGGCATTGAAGTAGGGGTGCCGTTTCAACGCACGGTAGCGTGCGCGCTGGTCGCCGGGCAGCTCGGCCATCACCTCGCCGAACAAGCGCTCCTGTTGCCCTCGCGTGAGTGCCGGCGTGTCGCTGAGCAGGCAGTCGAGCACGACCTTGGCCTCGAGTTCGGTCGAGTCGTGGTCGGGCAGCTCGAGCACGACGGTGGCAAAGCGCAAGCCGTAACGGCGCTCGACCTCGCCGCGCACCCGCCGCACGACAGCCACGTCGCCGTTGGCAATGAAGTCGACCTTGTCGTAGTCCTCGCTCCAATAGTAGTTGTTCTTGGCCACAAGCAGCAGGTCGCCGCTGGCCAGCAGGTCGTCGCGAAACAGAATCTGGTTGCGCACGCCAGCATTGAACTGTGTGGCACGCCAGTTGCTGCGCGTGATGATAATGGTCTGGTCGATGCCGTCGCGGTCGTAGCAGTCGCTGATGGTCTCGAGCAGCACGTCGCCTGTCACGGCCTCGATGTCGTCATAGCCATCGAGTTGCAACCGCGGCTCGGACAAGCTGTCCTGGTCCATGGCCTGGCGCAGCAGGGTTGCGTTGTGCAGAATGCCGCTCTCACGGGCCTGCCGCGCGGTCTGCCGCAAGGTCATGCCCACCACATCCAGGCCATAGCCGCGCAGCACTGCGGAGTTGAGGGCCGCGCTCTCGGTGGTGCCGACGGGCGGCAACTGCGCCGTGTCGCCCACCAGCAGCAACCGACAGCCCTGACCACTGTAGACATAGGCGATGAGGTCATCGAGCAACCGTCCGGTGCCGAAGATGGCACCCTCACCCACCCCATTGGCAATCATCGATGCCTCATCGACTATAAATAGGGTGTCGGTGTGACGGTTGTCGGCCAAGCCGAAGGTGTCGCTGCCATAACGCTGCTGACGATAGATCTTGCGGTGGATGGTCGATGCAGGGTGGCCCGAGTAGTCGCTCATGATGTGTGCCGCGCGTCCTGTGGGTGCCATGAGCACACACTTGCGCATCCTGGCACGCAGCGCTCTGACCAGTGCGCCGACGATGCTGGTCTTGCCGGTTCCGGCATAACCCGACAGGAGAAACACCATGCGGTCGCCGCCGTGCTGCACAAACCGGTCGAGCAACGCAATGAGCTGCATCTGCTCGTCGGTGGGGTCAAACGGCAACTCGGCGAGCATCGCGATAGCGAGTGAGGAGGGAGGATAATCCCCCCTAAATCCCCCCTGAAGAGGGGGACTTCCTGTGGTGGTAGCAAAACTGAGCTCCCCCCACTTCAGGGGGGGCCGGGGGGGGCTCTTGAGCCAATGGTAAGGTTTCAAGAAGAAGTCACGGTCGTGCAGATGGGGATGGGGCACTTGCAACGTGGGCAGGTCGATGGTGACAGGGTGGCCCTCTGCGTCGTCGATGGCCATGATGTCGATGTCGACCAGGCGGTCGACGTAGCCGCCATGCGCGTCGCGGTGGCTGGCGCTGCCCAGCTGCCGCTCGATGTCATGGATGCGCTCGAGCATGGCCAGCGGCTCGAGGTCGCTGTCCAGGGCCAGGCCCACGTTGAGAAAGCGGTTGTCGCTCGCAAAGCCCCACGGCTCGCTCTCGACCACGGGCGACACCATGCAGTCGCCGGTGCCGCCCGTCAGGGCCTGGATGGCGCGCCGCAGGTTGTCGTGGCGGTCGCCCAGGTTGGTGCCGATGTTCAGATAATAGCGCATCAGAACACCAGGCTCACGCCGCCCATGATGTTGAGGCCCTGTGCGCCCATGCCCGGCAGATAGTCGTGCTTGCGGTTGAGCAGGTTGTTGGCCTTGGCCCAGAGGGTGAGCACCTTGTCGAAGCGGTAGCTGGCCCCGGCATGCAGGTTGACCAGGTCGTCCATGTCGACAAAGTTGAACGATTCGCATGACCAGTAGTCGCGGTCAATCGACGTGAGATAGGTTGCCGACGAGGGGTTGAGCACCGAGCGCCCGCCGCGGTATTGCAGTCCCAAGTCGATGGCCAGCTTGCGGATGGGAGTGACGCGCAAGTCAAAGGTCACATGGGTGTTGGCACCATCCATGCCGTCCAAGGGATATCCTTTATACCAATGGCTCTGCTCGACATCGTCGACAGCCGGTGCGTGCTGGAAAGCCGCCTTGGCCTCGATGAGCGAGCGGTACTTGTAGGCAAGTTCAGCCCCGAGGTAGGCACCCCTGGAGTCGAAGTTGTAGTAGTGGCTCACGGCATAGATGTTGTTGCCCGTGTAGCGGTCTTGCATGGTCGGCGATGGTTTGTCGGGCACGGGAAGCACCGTGCTGAAGTCACTCTTGAAGATGCCGTAGCCGCCATAAAGCTGGGCACTGAAGCCGGCAAAGGGCCCGATCTTGAACCCCGCGCGGCCGTCAAGCGGGCTGAAGGTGTTGTAGTAATAGCCCATGGGGTCGCTATAGCGGTTCTGTGCAGCCATGGCGCTGAGCGTGTTGAGCGTCTTGCCGCCCGCCACGTCAACAAAGATGGCCGCCCCGTCCACAATGTCGATGTCGAGCTGCACCCGTGGCGAGATGTGGAACTTGCTGCTCACGTCATAGAGGTGCATGTCGCCCAGCACGATGTCGACACCCACCAGCGCGCGGAAGATGCTGTTCTGCCACTGATAGTAAGGCGAGATGGTGAACATGAAGTTGTTGCGCTTGTCGCTGAAGTTATAGCCCGCATTGTCGTCGTAGAGGTAGGGAGTGGTGGTCTCGCACTTGTGATTGACGTAGTCGCCGGTCAGGTCCAGCCCCACAGTGCCACTGCCCAGCTGATAGGTGGCTCCGAGGTTGAAGGTGAGCACATTCTCCTTGGCTCCCTTGATGTCGCTGAACAGCGTCTTGTCATATCCGGCATGGCCCAGCGACACACTGGCGTGATAGCCCAGTTCACGCTCGGCCAGCATGACCGGCGCTCCCTCCCATCCGACAGCTGCTCCCAGCTCGGTGAACGTCTGCTTGTTCTTGTCATCCCAAGCCTTCTCATGGTGGCCGTAGTAGTTGAAGCCGTCAAAGTGGCCACGCAGATTCAGGCTGAGCGTTCCTGCCTGGTTGTTGTTCTCAAAGTCCACACCCAGAACATTGTCGTTAAACTTCTGCTTGAGGCGCTCGGCCTCGTCCCAAATGAGCGGTGTGCGGTTCTTGCCGGCCCATGTGCTGTTGTGCTGCACCCACACGCCCAACGTATTCTGCTCGGTGTCGAGAATGCGATAGCCGGCGCTACCGGTGAAGTTGACGGCCATGCCGCCGCCCACCTGCAGATAGCCACGCTTGTCGCTGAAATTGTGCGCCGTGCGATAGCCATATGGCAGCATCGTGGGAATGCTCGAGGGCACAGTGGTCGCCTCGGCCCAGTCGCTGTAGCTGAGCGTGGTCTTGGCCGGAGCGTTCACTTTCTTGACTGTGGGCAGGGTATTCTTTTTGGTGGCCTTCTTCTCGACAGGCACAAAGTCCTTCTCCAGGGTGATTTCCTTGTTCAGGTCCTTCTTGTCGTTGTTGTCTTGCGCGGTGGCTCCTGCCACGGTCAGCACCGCCGCCATCAGGCCGATATAGAGTCGTTTGTTCATTGTTTCTGTATTGTTTGTCGATGTTGCGAGTTTTCCAACATTCGAACATTTGAGTTAGGAGAAAGCAGGGATTATTTCTTTTTGAGGTTGGCCAGGCGCTGGTCGACGGCCTCGAGGATGTCGCGCTCCTTGCCAGGATAGTTGCTCTTGAGACTCTGCAAGTACTCTCGTGCCTGACTGGTCTTGCCCTGCTTGACATAGATGTCGCTGAGCAGAATAAATGTCCGTGCCAACCAATAGGCATGGGGCGTTCCGGCATCGACCAGGCTGTTGGCCGTGCGCTCGGCCTGCTTGATGTTGCCGGCGTCAAACTGCAACTGCGCCAACTCGTAGGCAGCCTGTGCGCCTTCCTCGCTCTTGGTGTCGCGTGCCAGTGTCTGCAAGTCGCTCTCGGCACTCTTGCTGTCGCCCAGGTGCGAGGCGGCAATGGCGCGGTTCATGGTCACCTCCTTCTCCTCGCTGGCACTGAGCCCGCCACGGGTGAGCAGCGACGCGCACACGGTCTTGAGTTCGGTCCAGTTGCCCAGGCGCTTGGCTGCGCGCATCACGCCCAGCTCGGCAGTGGTGCGATTGTCATCGCTCGATGACAACTCGGCCAACTCCTTGTAGCTGGCCAGTGCCTCGCTGGTCTTGCCCAGCTGCAGGAGGGCATCGCTGCGCATGGCCATGGCATCCTCGGCCCACGATGCCTGCTTGCCTGCACGCAAGGCCTCGTCCAGACCTTTAAGGGCATCGCTCAGGCGGCCGTTGTTATAGTTGTGCCGCGCGATGTAGTAGCGTGCCTTGGCGGCGTAGGCGCCATTGGGGTTCTGCTGCAGGTAGGCCTGCATCTTTTCGATGCTGGGCTTGGTGGCGATGGCTGCCTTCTCAGCCGCCTCGAAGGTGAGGCGGTCCATCTCGCTCACGTCGACGCGTGGGCCATTGGGTATGCCGCCCAAGAACTTCTGGAAGTCGGCCAGCTGCCCACGGTCGGCATAGATGAGTTTGAGGTCCTCGGCCGCGGCTTGCGCCTCCTCGCTGCTGGGATAGCTCTTGATGACCCGCTTATAGGCCTCGATGGCAGCCTCCTCGTTGTTCATGTTCTTGTCGACAACGGCCATCTGCAGCAAGCCACGACGCGCCTCGACGCTGTTGGGGTAGGCCTTGAGCAGAGCATTGTAGGCATCGACAGCCTCTCGGCCCTTGCCATCGGTTGCCAGGGCATTAGCCTTCTCAAACATGGCCTGCGGGATGAGTTCGCTCTTGGGATAGGCCTTGATGAGCGCATCCAGTGCAGCCACTTGCTGGCCATACTGCTTGGTCATGCCCAGCATCATGGCCTTCTGATACATCGAGTAGTCCTTGGCTGTGCCCTTTGCGTCGGCCAGTGCACGGTCATAGCTGGCCTGTGCGGCGGCATACTCTTGTGTGTAGTATTGCGTGTCGCCCAGACGGTTGTAGGCATCGGCCTTGAGCTCATCGGCCAGCTTGCCTCCGGCCAGAGCGTTCTGGAACGCCTTCTTGGCCTCGGCATAGCGGCGCTGCTGATAGAGCGAGTAGCCCAGGTTGTATTGTGCCAGGCTGTAGTTGTCGTCGCCCTTGCTTGTGGCGTTGACATAGCTCATCTGGTTGCTGGTGGCACCCTTGTAGTCGCCTGTGCGATACTGTGCCTCGGCCAACCACAGACGACTCTCGTTGAGCACCGTCTTGTCCTGGCTGCCCAGGTCGACCGCTTGCTTGAGATAGTCGACCGCCTGCTGGTCTTTGCCATTCGACAGCGCCTGCACGCCCAAGTTGTAGAGCACATACTGCTTGGCGCGCTTGACTTTGGCACTGGGGTTCTTGATGTTGTTGATGCTCTTCAGTGCCCGGTCATAGTCGGTGCTGGTGAGATAGGCATCGACCAGATATCCCTCGACCTGGTCTTTGTATCGGCTCTTGGGATAGTCGTTGAGGAACTGCTCGAACATGTCGATGGACTTGTCGAAGGGTGTGCGCGCTCCCTGGTTCTGGCTGATGGCATAGTTGTAGAATGCCGTCTCGCGTGCATCGCGGTCGTGATTCATCTTGGCTGCCTGCTCAAAAGCCCTTGCCGCCCCATTGAGGTCGCCCTGCTTGCGCTTGGCCTGTCCGAGATATAACCATGCGCTCTGTGCCAGTGCGTCGTCCTGGTCAGTGGCCAGCGACATGAGCTCGGCAGTGCGGTTGTAGTTGCCGTCCTTGAAGTCGAGCACACCCATGGTGTAGGCTGCGGTGCGGTAGATATCGCCCTGTGGGTCGTCGAGGTAGCGTTGCAGGTAGGTGCGCGCCTCGCGCTCGTTGCCCTGATGATAGTAGCTCTCACCAACCATGCGGTTGAGCTCGGCGTCAAAGTAGTTGTTCTTCTCCTCGGCCAGCAACACACGCCCTGTGGCTATCACATCGGCATAGAGGCTGCGGTTATACTTGATCTGTGTGATGTAGTACTGCGCCTGATAGCCCAGCTCGGTAGTGGGATCGATGTGCTGGAAGCGGTCGAGTGCGTCGTCAAGGTTGCCATTGGCATACTCAACATATGCCTTGTAGAACACCGCTGCCTGCCCATAGCGCTTGGTAGCCGCCAGGCGCCGATACTGCTGCTCGGCCAGGTCATAATTGCCCTGCCGCAGGTTGCAATAGGCCTTGCGATAGAGCAGGTCCTCGTTGGCATCGAAGTCCTGGGCTTTAGGCCTGACAAGCGAATAGCTGAGCATGGCGTTGTCCCAGTCGCCACGGTAGAAGTAGTAATCGCCAATCTTCATTTGCGCCGTTGTGGCCAGCGGACTTGTCGGGTGGTCCTCGATGAACGCGATGAGCGCATCCAGGCTCTTACCCTCGCCCCGTTCAAACAGCGCCAGCGCCATGAGCAGCTCGGCTTGCTCCACCTCCTCGCTGGTGGCGGGCAGTTGTTGCATGTGTGTCAACTGGTCGATGGTGCCCACATAGTTGTGGCTTTCATACATGAGTCTTGCCCTGTCGAGATATCCCTTGGCTCCAGCATCCAGCACGGCAGGCTGGGCACTGGCCAGCACCGGCAGGCTCATGCCGATGGTCAGTAGCAAATTCTTTAGTTTCATATCTTTATTTGACGTTAGACTTTAGACGTTAGACTTTAGTTTTTAGTCCTTAGTTGTTAGTATGGACGCAGCATGCCGCGGGGAGCCCCCCTCGATCCCCCATCGGACGCAGCACGCTACGTCCCTACGAGAGGGGGAAGGTCAGCCACAATCATGTAACGGCTTTACTACTCTACTACCCTACTACTTTACTACTAAATAAAATTACCTTTTGTCGAGGCGGACCCTAAAAAACGTACAAAGTTAGCTAATATTCGGCACAATCTTGCCACCTTGTTAATAAAATCCACCAAATTTGTTAAAATTAAGATTTTTTAGGCTGCAAGAGTCTTTATTATTCGTAATTTTGCAACAATCTAACTCAAGAATTGAGAATTGTGAATTGAGAATTGAGAATGCGGTAGGGACGCGCCTCCGGCACGTCCGCAGCCAGGCAGCTACCAAAAACTAAAAAACTAACAACTAAGAACTAAAAACTAAGAACTAAAAACTAAGAACTAAAAACTAACGTATGAAAGTAGGAGACAAGATTCCCGAGGTGCTAGGAATGGACCAGGACGGACGTGAGCATCGTGCCAGCGACTATGCCGGCCAGAAGTTGATCATTTATTTTTACCCCAAGGACAACACCTCGGGGTGCACGGCCGAGGCTTGCAGCCTGCGTGACGGCTACAGCGAGCTGCGTCGCGCCGGCTATGCGCTGCTGGGTGTGAGCAAGGACTCGGCAGCATCGCATGTCAAGTTTGCCCAGAAGCACACCCTGCCCTTCCCGCTGATTGCCGACACCGAGACCACGCTGCAGCAGGCCTTCGGTGTCTGGCGCGAGAAGAAGATGGCCGGCCGCACCTACATGGGCACCGTGCGCACCACCTTTGTCATCGATGAGCAGGGCGTGGTCACCCACATCGTCGAGAAGGTCAACAACAAGGACGCCGCCGGCCAGCTGCTTGCTCTGCTTGGCTAGTATTCGCTTGTGCCGATTAAGTTTGAAGGGGCTTAGGGTGGGTTCTATAATTATAGAATCTACCCTAATAACGCTTGTTCATTAGGACTTCAAACAGCTGTTTGTGTCTCATGTTGGCAACTTCCAAGATCAAGCCGCACACAAACAACAGCAATGACAGCATGATGACAAAGCCTCCCACAATGAGTGTAGGGAAACGTGGCACCAAACCGGTCTTGAAATATTCTAGGAATACAGGAGTAATGCCCAGAACCCCAGCCACTAGAAGAATTAGCGAAAGTGTGGAGAAAAACAACAGGGGCCTGAAATGTACAAAGAGAACAAATATTGTGCGGATTACCTTGATTCCATCGGTAAAGGTGTTGAGTTTAGAGAAGCTCCCCTCGGGTCGATTGCTATAGCCAACCGGAAGTGACCGCACCACAAAATTGTGATCCAGTGCAAATATAGTCATTTCGGTTTCAATTTCAAATCCTTGCGACAGCACCGGGAAGTTCTTGACAAACAAGGGGCTGAATGCCCGTAGCCCTGACAGGATGTCAGGCACATTGCTCTTAAACAATTTGTTGATCAAGCTACGCACCATCAGGTTTCCGAAGTTGTGAAAACGCCTGTTGTTGACTTTAAGATAAGTTGATGCCATGCGGTCACCAATCACCATGTCGACCCCTTGGTTGACCACCAAGTCGACCATCTCAGGCATCTTGTCAACACTGTAGGTATCATCGCCATCCACTATCACAAAACAGTCAGCTTCAATTTGTCGGAAAAGTGTCCGCAACACGTTTCCTTTACCTTGACGTGGCTCTTTCAAAACTTGCGCACCGGCTTCAAGCGCTATGCGATAGGTGTCATCGGTTGAATTGTTGTCACATACAATCACACTTGCGGTGGGCAGTGCCTGACGCACATCAGCGACGACCTTGGCAATAGTCGTAGCCTCGTTGTAGCAAGGAATCAGCACCGCTATGCGAGTAGCAGTATCATCATTTGAAGTGGACATAGTGTTTTAATTTTTTGATGTCTATGAGCCTACAAAAATAGCACAGTATTGCAAACCAGCAAACCATCAAGGCTCTTGAGGTGATGAAAAAATGGGTGAACGAATGATGAGCCACAACCACATACCACAACAGTGGCAGCAAGCCCACCCATAGAACACTGACATAGCGCCAGCGTAAAGTAGCACAACGGCGCGAACTTAGCCAAGCCAACACGGCAGGCACACCGATGACACACCATCGCAGAAGTCCAGACAGAGACAATACTGACCACCGTGCCATGAAAATCTTGGCAAGTCCCGCCCATAACGACCATACAGGAGCAGAATCCACACCAATTGAATGGGTGTTGATAGAGTTGCCAACTTCGACCAGTGGATTGTATCCAACCAACAAGAACGCCATAGCCCACTTTGATATCCACATCAAAGCATAGCCAGCCGCCCAGGCGACACATAGGCCTAGCACCAGTTTGAAGGGTGTTGGCTTGTCGCCCTTGAGGATAAACACCACAAGCGGCAAGCCCAGTGTGAGTGTCGGAGTTGTCAGGAAGTCTAAAAATGAAGTGAATGCTCCGATTGCGAAGAAAAACAGGACTTGCCGTTGCAACGTAGCCGTGAGCCGATCGAAGACCAGCATCAGTGCTATGCCGCCCAGAGCGATATAGTAGCACGTTGCGAACTGCAGGCACCAGAATATGGCACCAGAATGAACCATGAACATCGCCACAACAAAACACAGAGCAATTGCGGGCGAGAGCTTCCGAGCCATCAATAGCAAGGCCACCACCAGCAGCAGAGACATTGCCACCATATTCACCACACGAATTCCACCATAGTCAGTCACGGCAAGCAACGGACGCAAAAAAGCCTGATAGCCATGCCAATATTTACCATACTCAAATGGCTCATTGGTCAACTCACCACGCGCCAATTGCTGCAAAGAGACAATCATGTCAATGTCGCCACGATAGCGATAGTTGCGCATAGCTGCATCAACAGGATGATCAGAGTCGGCACAATAGGCGACATTGAGCATATAACAGTCTGTGAAGTTGTCCAGCAATACCCTGCCGTCAAGCGTTTGCTTCTTGGGATAAGCTCCCTCGCTTTCCATCAGCGAGACCGACCGCTTGAATTGCGGTTCTATGGCACTATGCGGAATCATGTGCACCACTATCATCACCGCTGTGAACGACAGCAAGAGCAGCAGGTACAACAGAGCCACTGACTTAATCATACTTTTCATCATCGATCTGCCATTTTTCTGTAAACCAGAGGCAAGGCATCCACAAACAACGGGCCCACCTTGCAACAAGATGCTATAAAACATTTTGCAAAATTAGCAATACAAAAACAGAAGTTAAAATAGCGACGCAACTTTAACAACTTTTTTAACAACTCCCCATTGTCCCCTGCAGAGGAATATGGTCTGCCGGCCATTCACGCGGCATGCCGAGTCCAAGCCTTATTTATTTTTATTATTCATCAAAAAATACTTGATATTTCAAATTATTTCCCTACCTTTGCAAATCAATTATTAATCAACCATTAAAAAATACTAAACAATAACCAAATATTTGTCTTATGAAAAAAATCTTACTCAGTCTGCTGGCCATCGTCTGTACGGTAGCCACGGCCAGCGCAGCATTCACCGTCGACGAGTTCACCTACGAGCCCTATCAGTCGACCGTGACCATAATCAAGGTTGACGCCTCAATCAGCGGCAATGTGGTGATTCCTAGCCAGGTGAGCTACGGTGGTGAGACCTATACGGTGGTCAACATCGGTGGCAGTTCATTTTTGGGTTGCAACCAGGTGACCTCAGTCACCATTCCCAACACGGTGACCTCCATCGGCGGCAGTGCCTTCTGGAGTTGCACAAGCCTGGAGTCAATCAACATTCCCAGCAGTGTGTCGGAGATATTCGGCAGCATTTGCCCCGACTGCCCGGCACTTGCGACTATCACTGTCGACAGCGCCAGCCCCTACTTCGACTCACGCGACAATTGCAACGCCATCGTCTGCAAACAAGACATCGCCATCAACGGGACGGTCTATTACCCCAAGGACATGCTTATCGTGGGTTGCAAAAACACAGTCATCCCCAACACCGTGACCAGCATCGGCAGGGAAGCCTTCCGTGGCGCCACAGGCCTGGGCCCGACCATCACCATCCCCTCATCGGTCACCAAGATTGACCACAGCGCATTCTTGGACTGCTCGGGCTTGACATCAATCGTCATCCCAGCATCGGTGGCCACAATAGGCGACAATCCATTCAACGCCTGCTGCAACCTGGAGAGCATCGTTGTCGAGGCCGGCAATCCCAACTACGACTCTCGAGGCGACTGCAACGCCATCATCCAGACGAGCAGCAACACCATCATATCTGGCTGCCAGAACACCGTGTTCCCAACCGATGTGACCGCCATCGGCGTCAAGGCTTTCCGCGGCATGTCGACCTTGCAGAGCATGGTCATTCCCGAGGGTATCACCAGCATCGGCAACTTTGCGTTTGTCGCCTGCTCAGCATTGAAGTCGCTGACACTGCCCTCGACGCTCAACAGCATCGGCATTACGGCTTTCGCTTCTTGCATGAAACTTGAAGACGTATATTGCTATCCCGACCAAAACATGGTAACTCTGGGTGCTTCTGTGTGGCAAGATGTCAACAGACCCAATTTCAAGTGCAACCTGCACGTCTATGCCTCGGCCCAAGAGTGGTACAGCACAGCCGAACAATGGAAGGAATTCAATGTCATGGGCGACCTCATCAAGGATGCCGCCCTCTATCTGCGAGGTGTGGGCGGCGACTGGAGCGCCGAGGGTGCCATCGCGCTGACCAAGGACGCTAGTGGCATGTGGACCGTCACCCAAGAGATGGCCGCAGGTGTTGAGTTCAAACTCACCGACCAAGACGACAACTGGTATGGCGGCACCGACACCCAGTACCAGATCACCAAAGAAGCCGTTGCCAACGGCACCGAGCTCGACTTGGTCGATGGTCACAACTTCACCATTCCTGTAGCCGGCACATGGACCCTCACTGTCGACCCCACCATCAAGAAGCTGGTGGTGAGTGGCACATGGAACGATGTGATGACCCTCAAGGGCTCGTTCGACCAGTGGGCAGGCGGTGTGGAATGTGTGCAAGGCGAGGACGGCAAGTGGACCGTCACCCGAGTACTGCAGCAAGGCGACACGTTCAAGTTTGTCTACAACAACACCACCTGGCTGGGAGGCGACACTGGTGCTGAGATTACCGAAGACATGGTCACCAACGGCACCGCGCTCAACCTGTCCAGCCCCGGCGCTGACATCACCAGCCCAGTGTTTGGTGAGTGGACCTTCACTGTCGACGTTGAGAACAACCTGCTCTATGTGAGTGGCCAGTGGCCCCAGCCCGAGTATGAGCACGTCTACATTCTGGGCGAGGTGGACCATTATACCTGGGACCCCAACGAAGGTTTGGAGATGACCACCCAAGATGGCATCACCTATACTGCCGAAGTCGAGTTTGACGGCCGCGGCCAGAGTGGCGAGAACTACTTCAGTTTCACCACCGAGCTGGGCAAGAGTTGGGAGGATATTGAGTCGTTCCGCTTCGGTGCAGTCAGCGAGGGCGACTACTGGTTCGATGACTCACAACTGGGTCAACCCATCAGCCTGACCAGCAAGAACGGCCAGTCAATCCGCATCATGGCTGGCAACTACACCCTCACACTCAACCGTGAGGACATGACACTGGTCATCACCCGGCAGGGTGGCACCCCGCTCGTGGGCGACGTGAACCTTGACGGACATGTCGACGTCGAAGATGTGAACATCCTGGTCAACATCATGCTGGGCACCGACCAGGCCGCAAACTATGATGGCCGCGCCGATGTGTCTGGCAATGACGGCAAAGTCGATGTTGCCGACGTCAATGCCATTGTCAACATCATGTTGGGCACACCCATCGAGTGAAGTCCCTCTTTAAGATAGACGCTAGATGTTAGTCGTGACGGTGTAAGTGCGGCACAGGGGTGCCGTATCTACACCGTCTGTTTGGCCCTCTCTTCAGGAGGATAGAGGGACCAACGATATAGAGGCAGAAGTGTTAACATTCGCAAATCCATGGGCAACAATTCATCTCATTTGTTTAATTATGTTAAATATTGGCGTTTTTCTGCTCTAAAATTATGCTATAAAACATATTTGCACTACTTTTGCAGAGGTTTTTCATGGTATTAGTTTTTAAGGTTAATAACGAGAAACCAGGCGCTGTGAAGCGGCTGCGATTTTTCAAGATTTGTTTTAAGGTTTATGTTAATGGTATTAGAAGGTTAATTAGTTAAGCAATCCCCGACGTGAGTCGAGGATTTTTTTTGCCACTACATACCAGCTGTCCCCTGCTAGCAAATATTGTAGGGTCGTCGCAGAGGGACAACAAATATATAGTTCCTCTATTTGCCCTATTACCTGATGACTATCCTATACCGCCACCGCCAGAGAGTTAGTCGCTGAGGCTTCACCTTATAATATTAACGTGAGTTCGATGAAAGTCAAGTGCTTTGGTCGAGTTTCTAATTGCCATCCAATTGTTGCGAAATGCAAAAAATGTATTAAAAAAGCAAAACTGCCATGCTGATCAAAATAATATGCTTACCTTTGTCCACTATTTGCAATAGCAATTAGCAGACATTCTGCCAACACGAAAGCGTTATGCTTATTCTTGTGAGTTGAAAACGTAGGAAATTTTCATCTTTATACGCAAGAGGATAGCACGGCGGCTTCCGCGCTATATGCGTGGGCTGCAATCATTCCCCTTTTTGCGTATACGGTTTTTCCTACGACCATCAACTCACAAAGCGTGGCATAGCAGTCCACGCTTTCGTTGTGTTATACACCATCGTCGCCCATGGACTGCTGTGCGACACTTGAAGTTTCATGGGACCTTATATAATAGGTTGTTATAGGGGTCTGAATTACGATTTAAAACTATTAGTTATGAAGAGATTCATTCAGATGGAGCACATTCATGCTTTGTGTATGCTTGCCTTCGCCCTAGTCTTGGGGGCTGGTGCCGCCTCGGCACAGACCATCGCACCAATGGTCACAAACTTTGACTATTCAAACTACACGTTCACCTACACCGAAGGCGGTCAACCTAAGACCGCTAAGCTCACCGACGAGGCCACCACGCCCGACCACATCATCGCCCTGCTCAAGGCCGTATATACCGACAAGACCATCCCAGGAACTCTTTGGGGCTACAACTATAACGGTACACAAATCCGGCAACTGAACTATGCCAATTACGCCAAACAAGGAACCCCCTGGACAATGGGCACTGTTAATGCGACCACCTATCCCAATCCCGAACAGGAAGGCATGACTTTGCTGCTGGTGCAGATGAAAGAAGGATGGACGTCAAAAACATCAACCAGCGACAACAGCGATTATATCAAGAAGGCTTATTCGTCAGTGAAGCTCATCACCAACTTCACTCGAGTCCACGACCCGAATAATCCCGGTTACCTTTTCTCGATTGACGGAGCGACCAACCGTTTCTTCTTCATTGCCAAGGGTAAGCCAAGATATACCCAAACAAGACCACTGTATCGCCTATTTGAGCAAATCAGCCCGGTGAACACCAATGCAGGCTCAGCAGCAACATATGAATTCATCGCTAAAATGCGCTCGGGCGAAACCTACTTGTGCTACCACGATTGTAGTGATGTGGGAACCATTGATGCTGGTCACTGGTTCACTCTCTCGCAAGAAGGTGAAGCCTATAGCTTGAAGAATCTCACTATCTTTGTTCCTGACCGCCGATTTGAGCACAATAGGGTAGATCAAAACAATGAACAATATTTCTGTTACTATGGCAATTCGCAAAACCCCAATCAGACCCAATATCCCGATGAGATGCCCAAGGTGCTGATGTACACCGCCACCCTCGAGGCCAATGCCTCACCTTCGCAAACCACAGGCTACTATCGCGTGGACCTGGACTGGAACACTTCGTTCACACACGATAAAATCGGTGCCGATGTCCCCGAGCACTTTTATGTCTACATCCTCAATGCCGACAACACGCGCACGCTCATCGAGGAGGTCACTAAGGATGCGAACGGACTGGTTGTCACCAAGCATCACGACTACCTCGTCCAGCAGACTACCGACCAGCAGACCATCAGTTATGTTGTTACCGCTCAGACCATCAACTATGACAACGACGGCAACATCATTATGGGCAGTGATGGGAAACCAATGACTACGCTGCAAGCCGAGACCCCGGTCCGCTCAGTCATTATTCCGGGTTATAGCCCATTTTTCACGCAGGCATCAGAATTCCGCAGCCGCTTTGACATACCCAACCAAGTCAACATCTATAAGAACAAGATGTCAATCCGTCCTACGACCAGCAATGACTTTTATGCCATCAAGAACAACCAAGAAGAATATGAAGTAACCCGCACCGACGCAAACGGTGTCAAGGTAACCGTCGCATGGGTGCAGTTCACCCAGCAGGAGGGACAGACAGGCTATAATTACACTGTGCGTTATAACGAAGATACCCAGGTTACTGATTTGGTATTTGATGACGAGCAACCCACCACTAGTGGCACAATCACCGATTTCATTGGCTCAACAGTCTATATCATCGACCGCTTCACTGCCTCGACCCAGACCAACGAGCAACCCAACGAATATACCTACCAGTTTGAACAGAACGAGGGCAAATATAGTAACACCTTGCCCGTGCCTGTTTACAAAACTACCAACGAAGTGAATGGTTCTGGTTATTCGCTCGAGGAGATTAAGACCGACACCGACCACAGCCTGCGCGCTGCACCCTGCAACGAGATTACCTATCATGCCATCTATGACCCCGCAGCCAATTTGGCTGAATATGATGTCATCCGATTAGACAATGCTTACAACGAGTTCAAGGTGAGCAAAGCCGACCATTTAAACAATAGTGGCGAGTACCATGTCTTCGCTGTGGGCCCTGATGGCAACCTCAACGAGCCAGTCTATGACCCTCAGCCCAAATTTGGCACTGACGGTGGCGACATCACCGTGCCCGACAAGAATGCATCGGTTGCCGATGAGGTGAGCCGCTATGTGCCAGTCATCATCACACTGTATGGTGGCGATCAGTTCAAGCGCAACACCTACGGCTGCGACATCAAGCAGATGTCCTATCCACAGCTCAAGGTCGAAACAGTCGAACTCATGAAGACCGAGCCTTATGCCGGTGCAACCTGTTGGGTGAGAAGCTATGAGGCCGAACTCAAGTTGACTCCAATTCTTCCGGCCGATGTGAAGAATGTCTACTATTACCGCGTGTGGCGCGTGATGAATGGGCAAACAATTCTGCCCGTTGAGACATTGCTCAACACCCAGACCGACATCAGTGGTACAACTGGCAATATTTCATGGGGAAGCGATTTAGCTTCAATTAAGCAGATATATCCAGGTAGTGCGCCCATCGCCATTACCGACCTGTATACCGATGCCGCATCCTCAAAGAAGGCAACCTACATTGTGCGTCTCTACAGCACCAATGTTGATGGCGAGCCAGAGGGCGACCCGATTGATGTGCCCAGATCTGCCAAGAGTCGCACCACCATCGATGGGAAAGACTACTATATCACCGAGCAAAAGATTGTTGTAGACTACGATGCCGAAAGTGTCATCACAGGCATTGAGCAACTGCCACACGATAGTGAGATCGAGTCGGTCATCTACTACAATTTCTTGGGCATTCCGAGCACTGTTCCTTACTCGGGCATCAACCTGATGAGTGTGCGCTACCGTGACGGTCGCACCGTAACCAGCAAAGTTGTGCGATAATGGAAAAGATTGTAACAGCACGAGAGGTCACTATTGCCGAATTGCGCAATGAGACCAAGGAAAAAACACGCCGTGCATTTATCTATGGTTTAATTCTAGGCATGGCAATAGGTGCTGTACTATGCTGTTGGGTTATCTAAATATTGAGTTCGATGAAAAAACGACAAGGTCGCGTGGCGACATCGCGACCTTGCCAAAGGTTTTTGAATTAGGGTAATAATAGTAATTGTAATAGTAATAGTAATAGTTTTTATCATCTACGTTGAATGCCTGCG
>DEKO01000212.1 GCA_002353885.1 Porphyromonadaceae bacterium UBA2720 | reverse complement strand
ACCAGAGCGATGAAGAATAATATCAGAGTAGAGCGCGCCATCGTGCGCATGACACAGCAGCAGCTGGCAGAGGCCGTGGGCGTTAGTCGCCAGACCATCAACGCCATCGAGTCGTGCAAATATGTGCCCTCGGCAGTGCTGGCCATGAAGATTGCCCGCACCTTCAGCAAACCCGTCGAGAGCATTTTCAGTCTTGAAGAAAGCGACTGATTACAGTTTATAGTTGATAGTTAACTGTTTATAGTTTTTGCAACTCCTCAAAAAAGCAGACTATGGAATTTCTAGCACTCATCCTACTGGCAGCGATGATCTATGTGATCATCGTGGTGAAAGATATAAACTCGAAGGTTGACAATCTGAGCCAACGCATCGAAGACCTAGCCTATGCTCAACGAACTGAGGCAAACGAGGTGTTCCACCCCGCCCCGGTCGCCCCAGTGCCCGAGGCATCAGTGATGTCTCCAGTCGAGCCCAAACCTGTGGTTGAGGCTATACAACCTGCAACCATGCCCACTCCGCCGCCACTTGAACAATGGCAGCCAGAGGAAACAACTCCGCCCAATGCAGAAACAGAGGTTGAACCACAGCAAGTTGCGGACGAGGAAGTTCAAGATTCTGTGGTCCACGAAGGCCGCAACTTCGAGAAGTTTATTGGCGAGAATCTGTTTGGCAAGATTGGTGTTATCGTGTTCATCATCGGCATCGGATTCTTTGTCAAGTATGCCATCGACAACAACTGGATCAACGAGGTGGCACGCACCATCTTGGGCTATGCGGTGAGCGTGGCGATGCTGGGCATCGGCGCCCGACTGCACCGGCAGTACCGCACCTACAGTTCGCTCATCATGGGCGGTGCCTTCGGTGTAGCCTATGTGACCACTGCTGTGGCCTATCACTACTACCATCTGTTCGGTTCGACGGTGGCCTTCGGCATCCTGGTGGGCGTGACCATCCTGATGTCTGCCCTAGCCTACATCACTGACAAGCGCGAGTTGGCCATTATCGCCCTGGTCGGCGGCTTCATCGCACCATTCATCGCCAGCAACGAGAATGGCAGTGTGGTGGCCCTATTCGGCTATATCCTTGTACTGAACCTGGGCATGACGGCATTGTCGCTGATCAAACGCTGGAGCGAACTGCCCATCATTGCTTGCGTCGCCACCTGGGCGTTGCTCATCATGTTTGGCAAAGACTATGATGAGAACTATAACCAAACACAACGCATCTTATTAGCACTGAGTACATGCTATCTACTGCTTTTCATGGCTTCGGCCACCTATACGCTGCATCGTGACGCGAGTCGCTGGCAGGGTCGCATCTTGGCCGCGATGCTGGTGTTCAATAGTTTTATCTATCTGCTCTTCAACATCGATTGTAGCCACTATTTCAGCCACTGGAATGACGGCTTGTTCTGCACATTCATCGCGCTGTGCCATGTGGCATGCATCGCTATCATCTGGCGCCATCGCAGCGACAGCCCGCTGGCCTACCACACCCATCTGGCACTAGCCATCGCATTCATTGCCATCGCAGTGCCCATGGAGTTCAGCAACTTCCAGATTGTCACGCTCGTATGGGCCATTCAGACCGCTATCGTATTCTATCTGTATGCCCGCTCGCACACGCGGACATTTGCTTGGGGCAGTTTCGCACTGGCGGCACTCACTCTCATCAGTTATCTGAGCCACAGCCTCTTCACTGCACCATCGGGGGCACACATATTTGCCAACAGCGACTTTGCCCGCGGCATCGTCTATGCCGGCAGCGCACTGGCCGTGGCACTGATGTGCGACCGCAATCTAGGGCAATTGCGCCAGGCATGGAAGATTGAGTGGGAACCCATCACCATTATCTCCTATCTGGTCGCCATCGGCGTGTTCTACAAAGCATTTGTCACCGAGTTCTACTGTCACTTGTCCGCACCGCTAGCGGGAGCCATGATCGGGTTGTTCACAGCCGCGCTGGTGCTGGGATTGTGCTTCACATTCTACAAGCGCGTGCCCATCGACAACAATCTGGCACTACACCTGCTAATGGGCTTTGTGAGTACGATGACCCTTGCCATGCAGGCAGTTGTGATAACCACCCCCATCCACGGCATCGCCACCATCGCTGTGCAGTGGCTCAACGTGATGGCTGTTGCCGCCACCCTGGCATTCATCGTACGATTGTATTACCAGACAAACTGGCCTGGCGATCGCTGGGTGACGATCGTGCTCAATGTGCTGGCAACGGTCGCGGTTGTGTCTTGTGCCCGATTGCTGTTGTTGCAAAGTGGAGTCACCGACTTCAGCGCAGGCCTATCGCTATCGCTGGCAGTGGCTGGATTTGCCCAAATGTTGCTGGGCATGCGGTTGCATCACAAGGACTTGCGCATCGTCAGCCTGTTCACCCTCGGGCTGGTGCTGGTCAAACTCGTGCTGAACGACCTGTGGAGTATGCCGGCCGTGGGCAAAATCATCACCTTCATTGTGCTTGGCTTGCTGCTGCTTGTGCTGTCGTTCCTCTACCAGCGGCTCAAGAACGTCCTCTTCGACGACGACACAACCCAATAGTCCACATGCGCGTGAGGTAAAAAAACAACTCATATTATGCTGATAACTTTTTTTGGAAGACAACACGGACAACGAGGACAATGTTTCCATGTTGACAATTTGTTTTGACTTGTCTACATCAATGAATTGTCCGTATTGTTCTTATTGTTTTCTAAACCTAAAAAATCTGTGTAAATCTGTGTAAATCTGTGTGAATCTGTGTGCTAATCTCAGCCTGGCAGCATTCTTTTAAATCGCTTCGCGAGAAATCTAATAAAAATCTGTTAGAAAATCTTAGGGCCTTCGGCCAGAAATAATTTTTGGGAACTATATACCTGT
>DEKO01000035.1:13948-14626 GCA_002353885.1 Porphyromonadaceae bacterium UBA2720 | reverse complement strand
GTGAGCAACAGCAGTGCCACCGCTTGCGTGGCATAGTAGCGCCACAGCGGCGGCCGCACGCCCTTGCGCGGCATGGCGAAGCACCACCACAACATCATCACCAGCACGACGAAGGCCAGCACCAGATACCAGTGCCGCACGGCCTCGGTGAGGATGATGGAGGTGATGTTGCCCTCGGCACCAAACTCGTTGAAGACGGTGACGGTGGTGCGCCGACCGGTGTACTGGAAGAAGACCGAGTCGACCAGGTTGCTGGCGGCCGCGATGGCGTTGGTCACGACAAAGAGCCACCGCATGGCCCGATGGAAGCCAAAGGTTTCCTTGCCGTGCCACGGCAGCAGGGTCAGCACCAACCACAGGGCGTTGACATAGAGCAGCGCGCTGGTGTCGAACACCAGTGCCCCCCGCAGCATCGAGCCGGCCAGCGACCATGACATGTAGGGCGCAAACGTGTCCCAGTTCTCGACAAAGAAGATGACTCGGGTGAGCATCATCACCACATAGGCCAAAGCCATGTTGATGACTGTGGTGACTAGCGGGTTATATCTGGTTTCTCTTTGAAGCCTCATTTCGTTTGTTTCTATTGCGGGTGCAAAGATAATGACTTTCGGCCACACATCAATTATTTTTTAAAGGACGTGTAGGGCTTGGCTGCAAAATCTCACGCAGATCAAGCAG
>DEKO01000035.1:13796-13921 GCA_002353885.1 Porphyromonadaceae bacterium UBA2720 | reverse complement strand
AGCAGATAATTTCTCACACAGATTAGCACAGATTAGCACAGATTTTAAATAATATTATTCAGTGTATTCAGTGTTAACACTGATTAGACGCTAGACGTTAGGCGTGGCTGTAGGGACGGCATCCA
>DEKO01000035.1:11683-13742 GCA_002353885.1 Porphyromonadaceae bacterium UBA2720 | reverse complement strand
AAACTAACAACTAGAAACTAACAACTAGAAACTAAAAAACTAGACCTTAATTCGCTGATTGGATGTGGTCGTAGAGTTTGCGGTAGAAAGGATGGCGGGTGAGGGTGGACACGTCGCCCAGAATGATGAGTTTCATGCGGGCGCGGGTGATGGCAACATTCATGCGACGAAGGTCGCGCAAGAAGCCTATCTGCCCCTCGTCGTTGGCGCGCACCAGGCTGATGACAATGATGTCGCGCTCCTGGCCCTGGAAGCCATCGACGGTGTTGACCGCGATGAGGCTGCGATAGGGCTTGAGTGCCGCGCTCTGACGGATGAGCCGCCGCAAGTGCTGCACCTGGGCACGATAGGGCGAAATGATGCCCACATCGAGGCGCTCGTCGAGCACGCGCTGGCGGCCGACCTTCTCAAAGTATTCTTCCAGTGTCTGAAGCGTCAGGGCGGCCTCGGCGCGGTTAATGCGGCCGTAGCTCTCGCCCACAAATTCTTCTCGCCCGTCCAGGTCGGCAGTGTCAATCCACACCATGGGGGTGTCCCAATCGAGGATGCCACGGTCACGCACCTCGGGCGCGCTCTGCACTTTGCCGCCATAGAACCACTCGCTGGAGAACTGCATGATTTGCTCGTTCATGCGATATTGCACCTGCAGCAGTGTGACCACCTGTGGGTTGCTGGCGACAATGCGCTCCATCAGGGTCAATCCGAGTCCTCCCTTGAGTGCCTCATAGCACTTGATGGTGGGTGGCAACTGGCAATGGTCGCCGGCCAGCACTACCCTACCCGCCCGGCGGATGGCAATCCAGCATGCAGCCTCGAGCGCCTGTGCCGCCTCGTCGATGAACAGGGTGGCAAAGCGCATGCCCTCGAGCACCCGGCTGGCGCTTCCGGCCAGCGTGCACGAGATGACACGGGCCTGTGCAAACAGGTCGTTGTGTATGCGCAACTCCAGCTCGGTGATGCGGCTCTTGAGGCGGTCGACCTTCTGGTGATAGGCCTCGGTGCCGCGACGGTGCTCGCGCACCTCGCGCAGCGTCTTGCGCATGGCCCACAGCTGCGGATAGTCGGGGTGCGCCTCGTAGCGCCGCTCGTAGGTCTGCGAGAGCATCTTGTCGTTGACACGTGTGGGGTTGCCCACCCTGAGCACGTCCACGCCACGGTCCATGAGTCGCTCGCTGATCCAGTCGACCGCCATGTTGCTCTGAGCGCATACCAGCACCTGGCTCTCGCGACGCAGGGTCTCATAGATGGCCTCAACCAGCGTGGTGGTCTTGCCTGTGCCCGGTGGGCCGTGCACCACAGCCACATCCTTGGCCCGCAACACCTCGTTGACGGCTCGCTCCTGTGTGGCGTTGAGCCACGGGAACGACATGGGGGCGAAGGTGAATTTTTCTTCTTTACCTGGATTGTAGAACAGGTCGCGCAGCTGGGCCAGACGGTTGTCCTTGGCCCTGCTCACGCGGTCGATGGCCTCGAGCATCAGGCGGTAGGTGGTCTCGTCAAATGACAGTTGCACGCCCAGTTGCTCAGCCACCTGCAGCTGCTGCACGGCGTTGTTGTCGGGCACAATGACCACCATGCGGTGCTCCTCGGCATAGCTGACTGTGGCCGAGAAATCAAGGTAGGTGATGGAGTCCATGCCGCTGGTGCGGAAAAACATCACCTGCTTGCCGTACTCAAAGTTGTGCTCGATGTCCTCGTCCTCACTGCGATAGACCTCAACAACGAGTTGGTTGAGCGAGTTGTAGTAGCTGCGCCCTACCCTGACTGGCCACCAGCAGTCGCCACGCTTGACCTTGCGCCCCACGCCAATGACCTCGCCCAAGCGCTTGAACTCGTCGCGCTCGTGCTCATACTCCAGCTGCAGCAATGCGCGCTGCCGCTGGAGGGCTAATATGGGATTGACTCGGTTGATGGTTAGTTTTTTCTTTTTATAGTAGTAGAGTAAGAGTAGTAGAGTAGTAGAGTAGTAGAGGAGTAGAGAAGTAAAGTAGTAAAGCCGTTACATGATGGTGGCAGTTCATGTGGCACGGCGCGTCCCTACCGTCAAGACCCCTTGCCC
>DEKO01000035.1:11451-11616 GCA_002353885.1 Porphyromonadaceae bacterium UBA2720 | reverse complement strand
CGTCCCTACCGCGATAGTGTGACATCTTAACTCCATTTGAATAATCTTGGCTGCGCCTCAGCAGAGCATGAGCTAGCTCGGCTCTGCATTCGGCTTGCACAAGATTTAACTACTTAACTACTAAGTAGTAAAGTAGTAGAGTAGTAAAGTAGTAAAGCCGTTACA
>DEKO01000035.1:3450-11319 GCA_002353885.1 Porphyromonadaceae bacterium UBA2720 | reverse complement strand
CGTCCCTACCGCGATAGTGTGACGTCTTAACTCCATTTAACTACTTAACTACTAAATAGTAAAGTAGTAGAGTAGTAAAGTAGTAAAGCCGTTACATGTGGTGGCTGTTCACACGGCACGCCGCGTTCCTACCGTCAAGACCCCTTGCCCTTTCGTGAGGAACTGGGTAACGTCCCTACACAGCCTGGAGGCGGACGTGCCAAGGCGCGTCCCTACGGTGATAGTGTGACGTCTTAACTCCATTTGAATAATCTTGGCTGCGCCTCAGCAGAGCATGAGCTAGCTCGGCTCTGCATTCGGCTTGCACAAGATTTGACTACTTAACTCCTTAACTACTTTAACCGGTGGCTGTTCACGCGGCACGCCGCGTCCCTACAACGACAATCGTGTGACGTCTTAACTACTTTTAAGTGGTGGCAGTTCATGTGGCACGCCGCGTAATCAGCCAGGCTGCATTATTCATTTTTCATTATACATTCTTCATCACCCCTTCTTGATGACCTGAGTCTATTATCAGAATGGCTTCTGGTCGCTGCCGGTCATCGAGGCGAACAGGGCGTTGGCCAGGCTGGACGCGCCGATGCGGAACAGGCCGTTGTTGAGCCACTCCTCGCCCAGGATTTCGCGGACCAGTGTGTAGTACTTGACCGCATCGTCGGTGGTGCGGATGCCGCCCGATGCCTTGAAGCCCACGCGGATTCCGGTCTTCTCATAGAACTCCTTGATGCACTGGCACATGACATAGGCAGCCTCGAGCGTGGCCCCACTGTAGACCTTGCCGGTGCTGGTCTTGATGAAGTCGGCCCCGCTGTGCATGGCCAGGATGCTGGCTCGGCGAATGTTCTCGGCGGTCTTGAGCAGTCCGGTCTCGAGGATGACCTTGAGGTGATGATTGTCGCCGATGGTCTGCTTGAGTTCATAGATTTCGTCGCACATCTCCTCCCATGCCTCGTCGCGGAAGTATCCCACGTTGAGCACCACATCGACCTCGTCGGCGCCGTCGGCGATGGCCAGTGCAGTCTCGGCAATCTTGGTCTCGATGTGTGCCTGCGACGACGGGAAGCATGCGCTGCACACAGCGATGTTGACGTCGCTCACCTCGAGCTGCGCGCGCACCACAGCTGCAAAGTTGCTATAGACGCAGATGGCTGCCACGTTCTTGAGCTGGGGATAGGCCTCGGCATAGTCGTTGACGCGCTGCACAAACTGCGCCACCGAACGCTCGCTGTCGTCGGTGGCCAGCGTGGTCAGGTCCACACAGTTGAGCAAGAACTGATAGACCTCAGGGCTGTGGTTCTCCTGCTCATGAGCGGCGAGGATGCGCTGCACATCGGCAGCAATGGCAGCGTCGTCGGTGGTCACCTGGCTCTGGTCGATGACAATCTGATAGCGATTGAGCGACTCGTTGCCATGGTCGTGTTCGTGGTGGTCGCATCCGCAACCACAGTGGTCGTGTTGATGATTGTGTTCCATTGTTCTTATCGTTTTTGATTGTTAATTACTTGAGTTTAGGATTGTTGCGATGGCGTGTAGCATCACGCGTGGTCTTCTTTTCGAAGTTTCGCTCGATGGCCTCGGTCAGATCGACTCCCGTCTGGTTGGCCAGACATGTGACCACCCAGATGACATCGGCCAGTTCGTCGCCCAGGTCTCGATCGCGGTCGCTGGGTTTCTCGCTCTGGTCGCCATAGCGCCGTGCCATGATGCGTGCCACCTCGCCCACCTCCTCGGTGAGGATGGCCATGTTGGTCAGTGGCGAGAAATATCTCACGCCCACGGTGGTGATCCAGTCATCCACCCGCTGTTGCAGTTGGTCTATCGTCATTCTTTCAGTTTTGAGTCGATGATGATGGTGACGGGGCCGTCGTTGACAAGCGCAACTTGCATGTCGGCACCGAAGATGCCACGCTTGACCTCGCGCCCCACAAGCTGCTGCACCTGCTCGCAATAGGCCTCATAGAGAGGCACAGCCAACTCGTGTCCGGCGGCATGGATATAGCTAGGACGGTTGCCTTTCTTGGTGCTGGCATTGAGGGTGAATTGGCTGACAGCCAGGACTTCGCCTCCAGCATCGATGATGCTGCGGTTCATCACGCCATTCTCGTCGTCATAGATGCGCAGAGAAGCCGTCTTGGCGGCGAGCCACTTAACATCGTCGATGGTGTCGCCATCGCGCACCCCCACCAGCACCATCATGCCTGGGCCTATCTGGCTGTGCATGCGGCCATCGATAGTGACCGATGCATTGCGCACACGTTGTATTACTATTCGCATATTAACCTGTTAATAATTAAGCATTTAAAGTTAAGTGTCGTCACCACTGGTGCCATGCAATTGGTCGTGCAGGGCCTGGGCTTTTTTGGGGCCGATGACCGCTGCAAGGTCCTGCAGTGAGGCCTCGCGCATACGCTTGAGACTTTTGAATTGCTTGAGCAACAGCTCCTTGGTCTTCGGCCCAACACCTTGAATTTCATCTAAAGCGCTATGTATCTGCGTTTTACCTCGTTGCTTACGATGAAAGGTGATCGCAAAACGGTGGGCCTCGTCGCGCAGGCGTTGGATGACTCGCAGCGACTCGCTGTTCTTGTCGATGTAGAACGGCAGTTGGTCGCCCGGGAAATAGACCTCGTTGAGTTGCTTAGCCATGCCGATGGCAGCGATGGTGCCATGCAGTCCCAGCTCGTCCAGCGCCTCGATGGCAGCAGACAACTGCCCCTTGCCGCCATCGACCACCAACAGCTGCGGCAAGTCCTGCTCCTCGTCGAGCAATCGCCGATAACGGCGGCCGATGACCTCACGCATGGCGGCATAGTCATCGCCGGCAGGAGCCTCCTTGATGGTAAAGTGGCGGTAGTCCTTCTTGCACGGCTTGCCGTCACGGAACACGACACACGACGCCACCGCGTTGGTGCCCGAGATGTGCGAGTTGTCGAAGCACTCGATGTGATGGGGCAACGCCTGGAGGTGGAAGTCACGCATCAGTGTGGTGAGCGTGCGGGTAGTACGCTGCTCGGGATTGAGCTTCTCCATGCGTTTGAGTCGGTCAGTGCGATATTGCTCGGCATTTTTCACACTAATGCCCAACAATTTGCGTTTGTCGCCACGCTGTGGAATCACGCACTGGAACTCGCTGAACTCGACATCGGGCATGACATTGACCAGTACCTCGCGCACGCGATCGGCCTGATAGGTGTCGGCAAAGCGTTTGTGCACCTCCTGTATGGCCATCGACATCAACTCGGCAGCCTCGGTGTCGGCATTGTCTTGCAGGCGATACTCGAGCGTGATGCTCTGCACCACCGATCCGCCGCGCATGTGCATATAGTTAACAAAGGCGGCATCATCGTCCGTGACAATCGAGAACACGTCGATGTTGTGAATCGACGGACTCACGATGACCGACCGCGACCGCAGCTTCTCGAGCTGGAGATACTTGCGCTTGACCACGTCGGCCTCCTCAAACTTCAATTCGCCGGCCAGGCGCTGCATCTCGGCCATCAAGTAGTCACTCACCTGCTTGGTGTCGCCATTCAGGATTTGTCGCACCGCAGCGATGTACTCGTTATATCGGTCGACCGACACCAGTCCCTGGCAGCACCCCTCACAATTGTGGATGTGGAATTGCAGGCAGAGGCGATGCTTCTTGGCTTCGATTGTTTCACGTGAAACATTATGATTGCAAGTCCTTAGGGGATAGAGTTTTCGCAACGTGTCGATCATTGCGTGTGCAGCTTCGGTCTTAGGATAGGGGCCATAATACTTGGCACCTTTTTTGACCGGATCGCGGGTCAAGAAAACGCGCGGATAAGGTTCCTTGGTAACGCATATCCAAGGATAGGACTTGTCGTCCTTGAGCAGGACATTGTAGTGCGGCTGGAACTCCTTGATGAGCGAATTCTCCAAGTCGAGTGCTTCCTCCTCGGTGTTGACCACAGTATACTGCATGTCCCAAATGTTGCGCACCAGCATGTTGGTGCGATGCACCGTGTGTACCCGATTGAAATAGGAGCTGACTCGTCGCTTCAGGTTCTTGGCCTTGCCGACATAGATGATGACGCCATCCCGATTGAGATAGCGGTAGACACCTGGAGAGTCGGGGAGGAGACTCACCTTGAGGCGAAGCTCGTCACGCATGGGTTGTAACACGATTTGCTTAATTTAGAATTTAATTTTATTAGTAGGTAGTAGTGGAGTAAAGTAGTAAAGTAGTAAAGCCGTTACATGTGGTGGCAGTTCATGTGGCACGGCGCGTCCCTACGGTGATAATGTGACGTCTTAACTCCATTTAACTACTTAACTCCTTAACTACTTTTAAGTGGTGGCTGTTCACGCGGCACGGCGCGTCCCTACAGCCACGACCCCTTGCCCTTTCGTGAGGAACTGGGCACAGTCCCTACACAGATTGGAGGCGGACGTGCCAAGGCACGTCCCTACTGCGATTGTGTGACGGTACGGCAGCATTCCTACCTCCATCAAGAAACCTTGAGCAGCTAGAAATCAAAGAGGGTGGTCACCTCTACATCCTGCGGGAGCACGTCACGGCCATTGAGGAAGGTGAGTCCGCAGATAAAGTTGATGTAGACCTTCTTTGGGTTCATCGACTTGACCAGTTCATAGGCTGCCAGCATGGTTCCTCCTGTGGCTAGGAGGTCATCGTGGATGATTACCACATCGTCGGGTGTGATGGCATCTTTGTGGATCTCGATGGTGTCGGTGCCATATTCCTTGGCATAACTCTTCTGGATGGTTTCAGCGGGCAGCTTGCCTGGCTTGCGCACGGGCACAAAGCCGGCCCCCAGTCGAGCAGCCAGCATGCTTCCGCCTATGAAGCCCCTCGACTCGATGCCGATAACCTTGGTGATGCCCTTGCCCTGATAGAGATCGACAAGTCCTTGTTCAAGCAGCCTCAGGCACTCCGCGTCCTTGAAGAGTGTTGTCAGGTCCTTGAACTGCACGCCAGGGACCGGGAAGTCGGGTATGTTTCGGACGATACCCTTGAGTTTTGTGATTTGTTCTTGTGTCATATCCTATGATTTGAGTATTGATAATTGACAATGAAAAATGGGCAACGCCGGCATTTGTTTCACGTGAAACAAATCTGGTTTATCTACCTAGCAGCAAGAGCAATATGTTGATGTCGCTGGGTGATATGCCGGGTATGCGCGATGCCTGCCCGATGGTCTCGGGGTCGATAGCAGCCAGTTTCTGTCGCCCTTCGGTAGAGATTTGATGGATAGAGAGGTAGTCAAACTTACCGCGTATGGTCAAGCGCTCGAGGCGCTGCAATTTGTCAGCCACCTGCTGTTCACGGTCGATATAGCCCTTGTACTTGATGCGTATCTCGGCTGCCTCAACAATTTCGTCTCGCCGGCAGTCTTCCAGCTCCCCAACCCTAGCCCGCAGGGCTGGCAGGGCCTTGCACAGGTCATTGATTCCCACCTGAGGACGCAGGACCAGGTTATATAGCTTCTGTCCCTGCTGCAAGGGCTGCGAACCCATCGCCTCGAGCAGTTGGTTGATCTCGTCGGGATGTACTGTGGTCGCACTCATATAAGCCAACAGATTGTCGATGGCATCTCGCTTGGTCGTCATCAGCTCGTAACGCTCCCGTGTGGCCAGTCCCAGCTGATAGGCGCGCTCGGTCAGGCGCATGTCGGCGTCGTCCTGTCGCAGCAAGATGCGGTGCTCGGCGCGCGAGGTGAACATACGGTAAGGCTCGTCGACGCCCTTAGTGACCAGATCATCAATCAGCACCCCGATGTAGGCCTCGTCACGGCCCAGCACAAACGGGTCGGCGCCCACGATGCGCTGATGCGCGTTGACGCCAGCGACCAGGCCCTGGCCAGCAGCCTCCTCATAGCCTGTCGTACCATTGACCTGCCCAGCAAAATAGAGTCCCCTGACGAGCTTGGTCTCGAGCGTGTGATGGAGTTGCGTGGGGTCGAAATAGTCATACTCGATGGCATATCCCGGGCGATAGATGTGAACATCGGCCAGCGCTGGAATGTGCGACAATGCCTCAATCTGCACCTGCCAGGGCAGTGAACTGCTGAAACCATTGAGATAGCACTCGTTGGTCGTCTCGCCCTCAGGCTCAATAAACAGCTGGTGACTGTCCTTGTCGGCAAAAGTGACAATCTTGGTCTCGATGCTGGGGCAATAACGCGGTCCGACACTCTGTATCTGGCCATTATAGAGCGGCGAGTCGTCAAGCGAATCGTGCAAAACACTGTGTACCAGAGGATTGGTATAGACAATCCAGCACGATCGCTGCTGCAACTGCGAGTGGACATGAGGCAGAAACGAGAAGTGATGAAAATCGTTGTCGCCCACTTGCTCGATGGCCTGCTGATAGTTGACCGTGCGTCCGTCGATGCGCACCGGTGTGCCCGTCTTCATGCGTCCACTCTTGAAGCCTAGGCTCACCAGCTGCTCGGTGATGCCAGTTGATGCCGGTTCGGACACACGCCCGCCAGGTGTCTGGACACGCCCCACATGCATCAGTCCATTGAGGAAAGTGCCGGCTGTGAGCACCACGGCACGGCAGGTGAAGTGCACCCCAAGTGCCGTGAACACACCACGCACTACCCCACCCTCGACGTCCAGCCCAGTGACACTGTCTTGCCACAGATAGAGGTTGGGCTCATTCTCGAGGATGCTGCGCCACTCGGCCATGAAGCGCATGCGGTCGCACTGCGCCCGTGGGCTCCACATGGCAGGCCCCTTGCTACGGTTGAGCAGTCGGAACTGAATGGATGAGCGGTCAGTGACCATGGCCATTCGCCCGCCAAGGGCATCTATTTCTCTGACTATCTGCCCTTTAGCAATGCCACCCACAGCAGGATTGCAGCTCATCTGCGCAATCTTGTTCATGTCGATGGTGATGAGCAGTGTGCATGACCCGAGCCGGGCCGACGCGCACGCGGCCTCACATCCGGCATGGCCGGCACCAATCACGATCACATCATAGTCGAGTCGCATTGAGTTACGAGTTATGAATTACGAGTAACGAGTTTTGCTTTTTGAGCAACGAGCCGCGAGTTTCAAGTAGTCGAGCGGTCGAATGCTGGATCAGTGCTCAAGGAAAGGACAAATGGCTAGGGCAGCATTCTCGTGCTGTTCCATGACCTCGCGCTCCCCAGGCCCCTTGTCGTTGATGCCGCACAGGTGCAGCACACCATGTATGACCACACGGCACAGCTCGTTGTTGTCCCCCACCCCACCCTGCTGGGCATTGCTGCGCACGGTGTCGAGCGAGATGACCATGTCACCGCTGATGCGGCGGCTGGTCGAGTAGTCAAACGTGATGATGTCGGTGTAGTAGTCGTGCTGCAAGAACTCACGGTTGGTCTGCAAGATGTACTCATCGTCACAGAAGACGTAGGTCAACCGCCCTACCCTGCGACCATGATCGGCTGCCACCTCCTCGACCCATCGGGTCAATAATGTCAAATCGAACTGAGGAGCATCGACACCTTGCGACAATATATTGATTTCGGTCATAGACACCAATGTTGGTTAAAACAAACTTACAAAGTTACAATATTTCTTGCAGATAGAGGGAGAAATGCACAATAAAATATTTTTTCACACTTGTTGAATGTTCGAAACACTTTTCTGTGCGTTTTTTGAGGTTTGCAAAAAGCGACTTTCTCTAAAGGTTATCAACAATTTAGCTTGTTTTTGAGGCGCTGAGAATGCAATATTCACAAAACGTTCGACAAGTTTATGGTAAAAAACGGCCATTTTTTGAAAACACAGAATACACTGAACACACTGCACCACGAAGTGTTCGCGACCGGGAGTGAGGCTGAAAAGAATCTCACGCAGATTGCTGCGCGCTTTGCGCTTGCCCTTCGGGCTCCCGTT
>DEKO01000035.1:3210-3367 GCA_002353885.1 Porphyromonadaceae bacterium UBA2720 | reverse complement strand
GGTCGCGAGCACTTCGTGGTTGAGCAGATTGAACAGATTATATTTTGATATTCAGTGTGATTCGGTGTGAGATTATGCAGCTAGGCTGCTGTAGGGACGGCGCTCCAGTTGTCCCCCTAGCCCCCTAAAGGGGGAACTGCCACTTTGCACACCCCCC
>DEKO01000035.1:238-3111 GCA_002353885.1 Porphyromonadaceae bacterium UBA2720 | reverse complement strand
GCCGTCCGCCTCGACAAAAGGCATTTTTTATTGAATAATGAAGAATGAAAAATGAAGAATGCAGCTAGGCAGTTCCCCCTTTAGGGGGCTAGGGGGATCATAGCAATGCCGTCCCTACAAGCAGCCAGGCTGCATTATTTGGATAAAATGCTCACGCTCGGCCATTAGCGAGCGAGCTCGCATGGCTCTCGCTTAATCGCATTTTTGCCGCGACTCAGCAAAGAAAATGCAAGCATTTCTTTGTATTCGCTGCTCCAAAATTTGCATTTCTGCCCGGAAATACATAACTTTGCACCGGAGAACTATTGGATAATCTTGGCTGCGCTCGGCAGTCCATGCAAGCATGACTGCACTCGCTTGCACAAGATTTGCCACATGAACGGTCACTTGACATCAGTCACGCTGGGCGCGGACACCTTGTGGACACTGCGCAAGCAGAACCCGCGCCTGCTGCCCACCCGCATCGGACTGGGAGGGCTCAATATGTCGCTGAATGAGCCACCCTGGCCCCCCTTTATCCCCCCTAAAGCGGGGGGCTACAGAGCTGCAGACAAGGAACAACACAGGCTTTCCCCCTCTTCAGTGGGGACCGAGGGGGGCACCTATGGTGCGATGATGGGCGGCGGCACAGTCAATAACCCCGGTATCCAGCCCTACAAGTACGGCACCAAGGAGTTCGACCGCCAGAACGGCCTCGACTGGTACGACAGCCAGGCCCGCATGTATGACCCCCTGCTGGGCCGCACACCAACGATGGACCCGCTGTCAGAAAAGTATTACCCCATCAGCCCCTACGCCTGGTGCGCCGGAAATCCAATTAACAGAATAGATAAAAATGGGATGGATTGGTATTTCTCCAAAGATGGCGAGATTGTATGGGATAATGATGTTACCTCATCGAAAACAACTCCTCGTGAGGGTCTCTACTTGGGTTCTAATTTCATGGGCTTTACAGTTGAGAGATACCAAGTAAAAAATTATGGTTTATCTATAAGAATAAAACATCAATCGACATTGAATACTGACAAACAATATCGTTGGATACAGGCTGTTACTACTAATAATCCAATGGATGGTAAAAAATCGACTTCAATAGATAAGTCTCCAGAATGTGATAATAAGCCCTTCTACTACACTGACGAAGAAGAACTTAAATATTCTAGCCAAGATAGGCAAACAACTGTATTTATTGACAAACCAGCAAGAACTAAAAATGGGGATGATTGGAATGCAGAGTTGTGCTTAGTATCGACTGACGAAAATAAGGTTTATAATAATATTACAATCAACTATGGATTCTATGTCGACAGAATTGGACCCGTTTTGAAGAAGCTTAAGATTCATTTGAATGTTTCACCAACAATCCAAACCGCCCTAGATGAATATGAATACAAACAAAATCATGAAAGGGAAGGAGAAGGCACTCACTAGTAGTGTTTTCCTTCTATGCTTGCTTTGTGTCTGTTGCTGCAAGAGCTTAATATCATATGAGAATCCTGATGATAGTTACATATACTGTCGCTATGCAGGATACCAGGACAAGCCCATGTACTCATGTAAGTTTCAGCTAAATCCTGTTATGTATCCTGCTAGTTGGGATGAATGGGATATAGTTACTGAATATTGCTTTAACACATCTTTCTGTATATCAAGAAAGGAGTTCGAGTCCATAAAAGAAATAACCAGAAGACTCAAGAATAATTCAGAAATAGAAAAGCGGCCAAGACAATTTTTTGGGTGCTACCAAATCGTCATTAAGAACAATTCACACGATTCGTGTTACTATTACCTATCAAGGGATAAGAGCCGAGAGTACTTTCAAGAAATAGACAAACTGAAACTGAAGAATGATACCATACATGACAAGCTGATATCTATGATACTGCGACTATGAGCCCTTTCATTGCTTAGTAAAAATTTTGTGACAGGAGGAGCGTTTCTTTTGTCACGATAGTGCTCCAGAAGATTTGTATTCTCATGTTTGAGGCAATCACAATCATCTCGGTCTATCAACTCATCCACAACAAATTCATGTGGTTCCTTTGAATGTGTTTGAAAAAATTAGAAAAAGAATAGAAGTAGGTTCTAGTACAGGTGAAATAAAATGAGTAGAATAGATAGTATATTGATATCCATATTGCTGATTACTGCAGTAGAAGGACAAGCTCAAACAAATGATGGTCTTGTAGCATTTCTTAAGAATGATGATATGAAGTCAGCTGTTTCTGTCATGGGCATAAATGAACTGATGGATTCATTGAATGCATTCAATCTTAATGATACTATAAAAGGAGTTATGGCTGATTTTGGATATCCTATTTGGTATAGTTGGGCAACTGGGGCTAAAATTCCCATTTTTGAGCGGGATTTTAATTCTATTGTAAATCAGCCTATTGCGTCAAATAAGTTGAGAGCATATTCTTGGATATTGTTGATTTATTTAGAACTGGATCCGCGTGACAGTTATGTGGTTTTCAGGACTTCTGAAAAGAGGGTAATCTATGATTACTATTGTTATAAAGAAGAGCAACATCCGAACAAATTCTTTAAATGGGCATATTGCGTAAAAAAGCCGACTGAAGGTTATGCTGAGCTTGTTCAAGAAATGGACGATTGGCTGGGTATAGTAAAAAAACATGGGATAGATTATGTTAGGAAGAACAAAATCGCGCCATTAAAAACAATCACATATGAGATTGTTGAGAAGAGTTTGTTAGCGCCAGGAATGGATTTACAATTGCGTAAGTTTTAAAATTATGATGAAACGAATGATTGCTTTGGTTGTGCTGCCCGTCAAATCCCATCAAACTTCATCAAATATATTTTTTGATGGTTTTTGATGGCCTTTGGTGGCCTTTGGTGGCAGATGTTTT
>DEKO01000035.1:0-126 GCA_002353885.1 Porphyromonadaceae bacterium UBA2720 | reverse complement strand
ATCCCGTCAAACTTCATCAAATATGTTTTTGATGGTCTTTGGTGGTTTTTGATGCCTTTAGTGGCAGATGTTTTACATCAAAGCCGTCAAATCCCATCAAACTTCATCAAATATATTTTTTGATGG
>DEKO01000189.1 GCA_002353885.1 Porphyromonadaceae bacterium UBA2720 | reverse complement strand
TGCTCATCGGCAAGGTGCTCGACAAGACCAACCCCGGTGTGACCGACCCCACCCAGTTCGACTACACCTGGCCGCTGGTTATGCTGGCCTGCCTGGGCATCGCCGCCCTGTTGCTGGGCCTGCTGCTCAAGGTCATCGACAAGAAGAAAGGCATCGGTCTTGAGGAACCCAACATCAAGCCTGAGTAACTAGACTGACAGTCTCGGAATTCTCGGAAATCTCAGAGATCACGGAGTTCTCAGAGAGTTCCGAGACTTTTTTTAATCTCTAACACTGCTAGATCATGACTCAAATAGTGCAACGCACACTTCGTGACTCGGCCGCAGCTCGCTGGACCGTGCTGATGATTGTCGCCTTCACGATGATGACCGGCTATGTGGTAGCCAAAGAGATGTCCCCCTTGCAATATCTGCTTGAGACCCCTGTGGGCCAGGGTGGCATGGGCTGGACCAGCGGTGAGTTTGGCCTGTTTGCCGGCGCACGTGGTTTCTTCAACGTGTTTCTGCTCATGCTCTTTGTGGGCGGCATTATCCTTGACAAGACGGGCGTACGTTTTGCTGGCGTGCTCTCGTGCGTACTGATGCTGCTAGGCTCAGGTGCCATCTACTATGCCATCGCATTCACCTCGCCCGAACCAACAATGAACCTGCTGCATGTGGGGCAGGTCAAGCGCCAGGTAGTGCTGTCGGCCCTCGGATTTGCCTTCTTTGGCATCGGCTATGAGCTGTGTGGCATCACCGTGTCGAAAGTCATTGTCAAGTGGTTCAGCGGCAAGGAGATGGCCTTGGCCATGGGAATACAGGTGGCATTGGCGCGCCTGGGTACGGCGCTGGCTCTGGCTGGCAGCCCTGCCATCGCGCAGCGCACATCGTTGCCCATGCCCATTCTGGTGGGAGTTCTGTCAGTAGGCATCGGGTTGATAGCCTACCTGTTCTACTGCCAGATGGACCGCCGCATCGAGCGTGAGGGCATCGCCGACGAGGCCGGTGGTGACGACGAGCAGTTCCACCTGCGCGACCTCAAGGCCACGCTGGGCAATGGTGGATTCTGGCTCATCACCCTGTTGTGCATGCTCTATTATTCGGCACTCTACCCCTTCCTTGACTTTGCCACCAAGCTCATGATTGAAAAATATGGCGTTAGCCCCGAGCTTGCTGGCACCATCCCAGCCATCCTGCCTTTCACCAGCATCGTACTAACGCCGCTATTCGGCGGCATGTACGACCGTGTGGGCCGCGGCGCCACCATCATGATCATCGGCACGGTGATGCTCACTGTGGTGCTGATGGTGTTCGCCTTGCCGCTACATGCCAGTGCGCTGGCAGTGGCCATGATGTTCATTCTGGGCATCGCCTTCTCGTTGCTTCCCAGCGTGCTATGGCCTGCTGTGCCCAAGATTGTGCCAACCTCGCAGTTGGGCACTGCCTACTCAGTCATCTACTACATTCAGAACATCGGTCTCATGGTCGTTCCGGTACTCATAGGAGTGGTTCTTGAGCGAAACACTCACGACGGGCACATCGACTACTCGCCTGCCATGTGGATTTTCACCATCATCGGCATTGCGGCCATCATCATCTCGATCATGTTGTTACGCTACGACCGTCGCCATCACATCGGCCTAGAGCAGAGCAATATCGCATAATCAAGTAGGGAGGTAAAGATGAAGTGAAGATGTCTGTTTGCCATACTCGAGTATTCGAGCATACGAACCAAAGTCCAAAGTCCAAAACAGCAATTTGTCGTTCAATAGTAGCCATTTGTCTATTTTTTTGCCGAAAAATTGTGTACAACCGAAAATTTTGCCGTATATTTGCACCGAAATATGTCGAAACTAGTTATAAACCATTTTAAATAAAGTAAGAATGATGAAAAAGTTTTTGTGCATTTTTCTGAGTGCAGCACTCCTGTGGGGAGTTTCGGGCTGCAACATGAGTAACACAGGTAAGGGTGCCATGATCGGTACTGGCGGCGGTGCAGCAGTTGGTGCAGGTCTGGGCGCAATCTTCGGCAAGGGCAAAGGTGCAGCCATCGGTGCTGCTATTGGCGCTGTGGCTGGTGGTGTCGCAGGTACACTCATCGGTAAGAAGATGGACAAGCAGGCCAAGGAACTTGCTCAGATCAATGGCGCACAGGTCGACACACTGACCGACCAGAATGGCCTGACCGCCATCAAGGTGACCTTTGACCAGGGTATCCTCTTTGCCACTGGCAAGAGCAACTTGAGCACTACCGCCAAGAACTCGCTCAACCAGTTTGCAACCTCGCTTCTGAACAATCCTCAGACCAACGTGCAGATTTACGGCCACACTGACAATACCGGATCTTTGGCCACCAACCAGCGTCTGTCGAAGGAGCGCGCTCTGTCGGTGCTCAACTATCTGAACAACGCCGGTGTGTCGCGCGACCGCATGGTCAGCGACGGCTATGACTATCAGTTCCCCGTGGCCAGCAACGACACTGAGGCTGGCCGTGCACAGAACCGCCGTGTCGAGGTCTACATCAGCGCTAACGAGCAGATGATTCAGGATGCCAACAACGGCACACTCAAGTAATCGCGCACGCCTGTAAGGCTGAACAAAACAATCACGGCCCCGCTTCCATTGAGAAGTGGGGCCGAATTGTTAAAAATACTATAAATCAATCTAAAAATCGCATCGACAAGTGGTTAGTTGCCGATTATTTTGTAATTTTGCACCGCTTTTTAGCAAAACTACATTTAATAAACTAATTTAAAACGTATTATGAACAAGTACGAAACCGTTTTCATTTTAACTCCCGTTTTGTCTGATGCTCAGATGAAGGAAGCGGTAGACAAGTTCAAGAAGGTGCTGACCGACAACCAGGCCACCATCGTGAACGAAGAGGAATGGGGCCTGCGCAAGCTGGCTTATCCCATCCAGAAAAAGACTACCGGATTTTACAACCTGCTCGAGTTTGATGCTGAGCCCACTGTGGTTGCAAAGCTTGAGACCGCATTCCGTCGCGATGAGAAGGTGATTCGTTTCCTCACTTTCCGCCTCGATAAGTTTGCTGCAGAGTATGCCGAGAAGCGCCGTAATGTGCGCAAGGCTGCTGCCGAGAAAGCCGCTGAGGAGCCCGCTGCTGAGGCCCCTGCAGCTGAAGTTACTAACGAATAATCAAAAGGAGGACAAAGACTATGGCACAGACTCAAAGTGAAATCCGTTATCTGACTCCACTGTCAGTCGACACGAAAAAGAAGAAATATTGCCGTTTCAAGAGAATGGGCATCAAGTATATCGACTACAAGGACCCCGAGTTCTTGAAGCGTTTCCTCAATGAGCAGGGCAAAATTCTGCCCCGCCGCATCACTGGCACCTCGCTGAAGTTCCAGCGCCGCGTGGCCAAGGCCGTCAAGCGTGCTCGTCACCTGGCCTTGCTGCCCTATGTGACCGACTTGATGAAGTAACCATTTTTTTAACAGTAGCTCTAGAATAAGATATGAAGATTATATTGAAAGAAGACGTTGCCAACCTTGGATACAAGGACGACGTTGTTGAGGTGAAAAATGGTTATGGCCGTAACTACCTCATCCCCACTGGCAAGGCTACCCTGGCTACTCCTTCGGCTCTGAAGGTCCTGGCCGAGAACCTGCGTCAGCGCGCTCACAAGATTGCCAA
>DEKO01000206.1 GCA_002353885.1 Porphyromonadaceae bacterium UBA2720 | reverse complement strand
AAAAATGCGATTAAGCGAGTGCCATGCAAGCTGGCTGCATGGCTGGGGTATGTAGCACACAGATTATCACAGATTTGGAAGGATTTTTTATCTGCTCCATCTGCTTAATCTGCGTGAGGCATTTGCTGCCTGGTTGGGGTTTGTAGCACACAGATTGCTGCGCNNNNCGTTGCGCTGGCCCTTCGGGCTCGTGATGTCCGAGCGTGAGCATTTTATCCAAACTTTTCAATTAGACTCTATCGTCCCTACCAGCGCAGCAGTTGTCCCCCCCAATCGCTTGGTCGTTAAAAATGGCGCATTGCTCTATTTCTTTGACAAGTTTGGTCTATCCGATTTGGCAAGTAGTGGGTTTCTTTCTATCTTTGTAACGTGAAAAAATGGGCTATTGGCAACCCTGACTATACGTCCATAACTTCGAAGACCGATATGAAACGTAACCTTTCGATACACATCTTGTGCTGGAGCATAGTATTGTTCCTACCACTGCTCTTCTTCACCGCCCCCACTGCATCGTGGTCGATGACCGTCATGCGGTGGCTGCGCTCGCTGGGCGGGCCGTTGAGCTACATGATTCTGTTCTATGTCAACTATCTGTGGCTCATACCGCGATTCTACTTCAATGGGCGCAAAACGGCGTTTTTTGCCATCAACATCGGGTTGATTGCAGTCTTGCTGGGTCTGATGATAGAGTGGTGGCAGGTGGTTGACGCCTGGATGCCCAATGAAGGCCAACGCCCACCCGTGCGACGTGGGCCCAGACCGCCCCATACGCCCATGTATTTCTACAATGCCATCTCGCTTGTTCTGGTGGTGGGGTTGAGTCTGGCAGTTCGGCTGACCCAGCACTGGCAACATGCCGAGGAGGCGCGCAAGGCTGCCGAGCAGAGCCGCACCGAGGCCGAGTTGAGCAACCTGCGCAACCAGCTCAACCCGCACTTTCTGCTCAACACACTCAACAACATCTATGCTCTCATCGCCTTCGATGCCGACAAGGCGCAGTTGGCTGTCGACGAGTTGAGCCGGCTGCTGCGGCATGTGCTCTATGACAACCAACAATCCTTTGTGCCGTTGTACAAGGAGGTGGCCTTCATGCACAACTACATCGAGTTGATGCGCATCCGTGTCACCGATGGTGTCAGGATCGAAACCGACATTCGCATAGCCGATGACGATGCCACACCCATCGCACCGCTGCTGTTCATCTCGCTGCTCGAGAATGCCTTCAAACATGGCATCTCGCCCCAGGGCAAGGGTTTCATCCGCATCGAGATGTCGCAGGAGCAAGGCACCATCACTTGTGCCATCACCAACAGCAACTATCCCAAACGCGCCAATGACAAGAGCGGCAGCGGCATCGGACTGGAGCAAGTGAGCAAGCGACTGGAGCTCATCTACCCCGATCGCTACACCTGGAATCGAGGCCTCAACAACGACAACACCGAGTACCACTCCAAGATTGTCGTCCGCTCGGCAACGGCTTGAGCGATAAACCAATAGTTGTGGGCAGCCTGTGCACAACGCAATAAAGATTAAAGAATCCTTAATGATAAAGTAATGACAATCAAATGTATCATCGTCGATGACGAACCCCTGGCTGTGGAATTGCTGGCCAGCTATGTGCAGAAGATTCCCTTTCTTGAACTAGTGGGTAAGTACAACAATGCCACCGATGCCATCAATGGCATTAAGGAGAACGAGGTGGAACTGGCATTTCTTGACATACAGATGCCCGAAGTCAGTGGCATGGAGCTCACCAAGATGCTGCCCGAAAATACGCGCGTGATTTTCACAACAGCATTTGACCAATATGCCGTTGACTCTTATCGTACCGGTGCGCTCGACTACCTGCTCAAGCCCATCACCTATGCCACCTTCCTTGAGGCATGTAACAAGGCACTGCAGTGGTTCCAGCTTGTCCGCCAGACCGACAACAAACCCGAAGAGGAGGTCAAGAGCATCTTTGTCAAGAGCGAGTACAAGCTGTTGCAGATTAACCTTGACTCCATCCGATATGTCGAGGGACTCAAAGACTATGTCAAGATTTACACCGACGAGTCGCCTCACCCCATCTTGTCGCTGATGAACATGAAGGCCATGGAGCAGATGCTGCCAGCATCGCGCTTTATCCGTGTGCATCGCAGCTTCATTGTGGCCAAGGACAAGATTCGCGAGATTGACCGCAACCGCATTGTCTTCGGTGACGTCTATATCCCTGTGGGTGACAGCTACAAGCAGGCGTTCAACGAGTTCCTGGGTCGGTAAACACCTCTGCTAGTTGGTTGAGGGGGCAGGGGTGAGGTGGCCAGGGAGCAGGAGGTCACAGGCGCGGTCTTAATTGTCATTTCTCAATCTTAATTTTTCAATTTTTGAATTAAATGTTGTACCTTTGCGCATTGAAAACAACTCTGACCTGTTATGGACGACAACTTTGATGATTATTTCATGGATGACAACCATGAGACTGGCAAGCAGACGCCTCAAGAACACCACGAGACGCCACAGGAGCGAGAAGACCGCGAGATAGCCGAAGCCACCATCGAGCGACGACACAACACCCTGCGCATGATGCTCATCGGTGCCATTGCACTGATGGTGCTGTTCTTGGCATGGTGGGGGTGGTCGCGCTACTGTCACCCCTATGAGGAAGGCCAGTACAAGGGATGGGTACTGCACTTGGCTTCACAAGGCAGTCTGTTCAAGACCTTCGAGGGCGAGATGCTGGTCATCGCCTATGCCGACGACAGCATCGTCCGACGCGACACACTGCACTTCACCATCGAGAGCGACACCATCGCCCGCGAGTGCACACGATGGAGTGCCGATGGTCGGCGCTTGGTCATGGACTACAAGCGCTATAAGGGCACACTGCCCTGGCGCGGCTCAACACCGCTCATTGTCACAGCCGTCGCCATGGACAGTGACCGTGTCGAGCGACTGGCACCACAACCTGTCGCACAAGATCAATGACATTAACTTTTTAACCGACAATAAACTATGAAACTCGTAGAAAGATTCCTGAACTATGTGAAGTTTGAGACAACCAGTGACGAGAACACTGGCGTGACTCCGTCAACACCCACTCAAATGGTGTTTGCCCGTGCTCTGGAGCAAGAACTGAAGGAGATGGGGCTGAGCGACATCTCGCTCGACGACAACGGATACCTCTATGCCACCCTGCCAGGCAACGTGACCGACAAGCAGGTGCCCACCATCGGCTTCATCGCCCACATGGACACCGCACCCGACATGAGCGGGAAGGACGTCAACCCGCGCATTGTCGACTATCAGGGAGGTGACATCGTGCTCAACCAGGAGCAAGGCATCGTGCTCGAGGTGGCTCAGTTCCCCGAGCTCAACGACTATGTCGGGCAGCAGATCATCGTCACCGACGGCACCACGCTGCTCGGAGCCGACGACAAGGCCGGCATCGCCGAGATTCTAGCCGCCATCGAGTGGCTGCAGGAGCACCCCGAGGTCAAGCATGGCGACATCCGCGTGGGCTTCAACCCCGACGAGGAGATTGGCATGGGAGCACACAAGTTTGATGTCGAGAAGTTCGGTTGCCAGTGGGCCTACACGATGGACGGTGGAGCCGTTGGTGAACTGGAGTTTGAGAATTTCAATGCTGCCAGTGCCAAGGTTACCTTCAAGGGTCGTAATGTCCACCCAGGAACAGCCAAAGATAAGATGGTGAACTCAATCCGTGTTGCCAACGACTTCATCTCGATGCTCTCGCGCTGGGAGACACCCGAACACACCGAGGGATATGAGGGCTTCTTCCACATGGTCGGCATCAAGGGCACCGTCGAGGAGACCACACTCAATTATATCATTCGCGACCACGACCGCAAGCTCTTTGAGCAACGCAAGTGCGAAATCCAGCACTTGGTCAACCGCATCAACGACACCTACCCCGGCTGCGCCACCGTCGAGCTCAAGGACCAGTACTACAACATGCGTGAGCAGATTGAGCCGGTGATGCACATCATCGAGGTGGCCGAGAAGGCCATGGAGCGTGCCGGTGTCAAGGTCAAGGTGCAGCCCATCCGCGGTGGAACAGACGGCGCACAACTGTCGTTCAAGGGTCTGCCGTGCCCCAACATCTTTGCCGGCGGCATGAACATGCACGGGCGCTATGAGTATGTGCCCATCCCGTCGATGGAGAAGGCCATGCAGACCGTCATCGAGATCTGTCGCATTGTGGCCGAGTGAGCATAATACTAGAATCTCTAGAGCATCTAGACAATCTAGAGCATCTAGAATCATCCAGAACAACCCATAAAAAGCAAATAGATGTTTAGCAAAGAGACATATATCCGCCGCCGCGCCCGCCTGCAGCAATTGGTGGGCGACGGCATCATCATCCTCATGGGCAACAACGAGTCGCCCTGCAACTATCCCAACAACGCCTATTACCCCTTCCGTCAGGACTCGTCGTTCCTCTACTACTTCGGCCAGAACCGCGACGGCCTGGTGGGCGTGATCGACGTGGACAACAACCGCGAGACGCTCATCGGCGATGACATCGACATTGAGGACATCGTGTGGTATGGCTCGGTCGACAGTGTGGCCGACATGGCCGCACAGGTGGGCGTGGCCAACTCTGCCCCGATGGCACAGCTCAAGGTCATCTGCGACGAGGCCCGTGCACAGGGGCGCACGATTCATTTCTTGCCCCCCTACCGCCACGACACCATGATTCAGCTCATGGANNGATCTGCTGGGCATCCATCCCAGCCAGCAACGCCAGCAGTGCTCGCACAAGCTGCGCATGGCCGTCATCGAGATGCGCTCGGTCAAGGAAGACCAAGAAATCGAGGAACTGGAGCGCGCCGCCGAGATTGGCTACAAGATGCA
>DEKO01000027.1:18952-19691 GCA_002353885.1 Porphyromonadaceae bacterium UBA2720 | reverse complement strand
ACAATGGCCTTCGGCCACCGCGCTTGAATGATTGAGTCTGACGATTATCAATGGGGGTTATGCCTCGTAGTGAATGATGGCCTTGACGATGATGCGCCACTGGCCGTTGTCGAACACAGCCTCGCCTGGACGGTCGGTGACAATGCGGCTCATGCCTGCCGACATCTGTATGGCATTGCCCGAGCAGGCTCGCGTCAAGTTCTCGGTGGGCATCATCAGTGCAAAGCGGTGCACATCGCGGTTGTCAATGACCTGGAATGTGCCGTTGACACCATCGGTTGTGGTGAGCACAAACAGCGAGTTACCCAACTCAAACTGCTCGCTCACCCGATTGAAGCAGTCGTTCTCGTCGGGCTTGGACAGATAGTAGGTGAGCGGTGTTGCCTCGGTCTGACGCTGCTCAGGCTGGGCAGGTTGCTCAACGCGTGCACGCTCAACCTGCCGCGGCTTCATCACACGCTGGTTGGCCTCGATGTTGCCCACACGCTGCAGCAGTGCCTTGACATGCTGCGAGACATCGTTGGCCAGCTGTTGCATGTTCTCGCCAGTGGTTTCCAGTTCCGAGCGAGTGGCGCGCCTCAGCTTGTTGAGCTGGCTGCGTGTGCTCCAAGCCATGGCCAGTGCTCCCAGAGCAATCAGAGCCAGCAAGATGTCGAAGAGCAAGTGCCCGTTCAGCCCCCCTTTCTGACCATCGGCCACAGGCTGCTGGGGCACATCGGTCAGTGGTATGGTGTCGGGC
>DEKO01000027.1:13257-18942 GCA_002353885.1 Porphyromonadaceae bacterium UBA2720 | reverse complement strand
GGCCCGCCGTGTCGACCGGTGCCACGGCAGCTTGCTGGGACGGATGCTCGACGAGAAACTTGTTCATGTCCTTCTCGACCATCTGCGCCAGGTTGCCGGCCAACTGCTTGATGCGGGCCATGTTGCCACCATCGTTCTCCAGTGCCTTGAGGCGGCTGTAGACCGACTCCCACTGGCTCTGCGAGCGGTAAGTGGCATCCAAGTCATCGAGGGTGTAGCCCTGCGGTGCCTGGGCCTCGAAGGTCTCGGTCTTCTGTCCATAGCCTCCGTTGAGGGCCTCATACTGTGCGATGACAGCCAGCGCGTGCTGCCACTGTGTGGATGTCAAGGCGGTGCTATCGTTGTTCTGCGCCATGGCCACCAGCACCATCATGGCTGCCAGGCATGTTGTGATGAGTTTTTTCATTCTTTCGTTATGTTTTGGCCGTGACAGGAGTCACGGCATAGTGATACCGTTGCAGAAAGGTGCTACTAGATGCTGCCCTGGTTGCGCAGGCGCGTGATGACGTCGTTGCACAGGTTGCGGAGCAAGTTGTAGCGGATGGTGCCGATGATGGGATAGAAGAATGGCACATCCTCGACCACATCGCCAGGCTCGTAACGTCCCTTCAGATAGCTGTTGATGCCAGCAGTGAGGTAGTTGTCCAGGTCATTGCCCACCACGCTGGTGAACAGTCGCAGCACGGTGTTGTCGATGCCAAAGTCATCCTTGGTGGCCTTGTCGAGCAGCGAAATGAAGAAGTCGTTGAACTGCCGCACCTGCTCGACCAGTTGGCCACGCACATCCAGGTTGTTGACCTGCTCGAAGGTCAACTGTTCGTTGCCCAGCATCGAGTAGCAATACTTGAGACCGACCACATTGCGCGGGCTATAGACACTGGTGCTGATCTTGCCGTCGAGACGCTGGTTCTCGAGCTTGATGCCTCCACGGCAGGTGATCTGCTTGGGACACTCGGTCTCAATCTTGATTTCGAACTGCTCGGTATATTGCTCATCGAAGACGCGCTCGATGATGGTCTGCGTGAGTTCTTGTACCTGTCCCCGGCTGCCCACAATGTTCAAAATCTTTGAGCCTGTTCCACTGAAGTAGATCTGCTTGGGCTTCTCATAATTGCGTGCGCGCATGGTGCGTGCAATGTAGTAGATGAGTGCCGTGTAGAAGTAGAGGAACACCAACTTGCGCTGTTCATCGTTGCGCAGCAGCGTGTTGTAGCTATAGAGGTTGCGGTCGATGTCGCGCAGCCCTCGCAGTTCCTCGACATTCTCGATCGAGAAGAGGAATGCATTGATGTCCTCGCTGCGCTTCTGCTGCATGATGTCGCGCAAGATGCTGGTCAGATAGCTGATGCCCGTTGAGCGGTCATTCTCGATGAGCCGGGTGAAATACTGGCTATAATGCTGCAGCAGGGGGTTGGTGTCGGCGTCGCGCTCGCCGAAGGCATCGCCGAACAGGGCGTTGCCGGCAAAGCGGAACGACGAGATGGCCACCGGCTGACTGGCTAGGCGGTCGGCTGTGGGCTGATAGATGACCGTGTCGCTGGTGCCGCCGCCGATGTCGATGCTCACATAGCTGCTGCCACTGACCGATGCTCCCTTGTAGTAGAATGCCGGTGCAATGCTCTCGGGATAGGCTTGAAGGTGACTGAGGTCGCTGCCCATGTAGGTTGTGTATAGGTCTTCCCAAGCGTCCTGCAGTTTGCGCCGGTCGCTGCCTCCCATGCTCACAGGGAAGAAGTAGATGACCTGTGTGCGTGACAGGTCGGCATTCTCGAGCAGTGCCTTGGCCTTGATGAGCAGCATGAGCTCGCGCAAGAACTCACGCGCCAGGGTATTGTTACCCATCCATTTGAGGTTGGTGGTCACCTCATAGCCATCAAAGTACTTGCGCTCGTAGAGGAAGGGGATGTTCAAGTCATGGAACAGCTTGTTGCCGCCGTCACTGCCCTGGTTGCGTGCCAGCGACGAGCGCAACGGGAAGCCATAGACCGAGTCGATGACACGAGGCAGGAACTCGATGCGCTGCAACTGCTCGGCGATGTCCAGCCCACCCTGCTTGAGCAACGATGCGATGAGCACCTGCTCGCTGCTCCAGTCGAAGGTGAGCGGCTGCGACACTTGGCCGCGGTCGGCCCACTCGACATGGGTGTTGGTCGTGCCAAAGTCGACAGCGAACACCAGCTCGCGAGCCGAGGGGACATAGGCCTTCCAGCGTGGCAAGATGATGCCTGCAAAGTTGCCCAATGGCATGTGCACGGTAGCCTCGGCATAGTCCCATGTGCCGTCGATGTCGTAGTAGGTGGTGGTGAACACTTGCCGCGCCCTCACCTTATCGGCGACGTTGAGTCCCGCACCACTGTTGCCGTCGCGCAGGAAGCGCAGTGACACCCGTCCATCGGGAATCATCGAGAAGAGCTGCACGGTGTAGTCGTCGTTGGTGCCCGTGCGCACAAACGGGAAGATGCTCGTGCTCATGATGGCGTCGATCATGCGCCCCGTGCCCCGTCGCTCGTCCCACTGCCAGGTGGGGTCGCTGGTGGTGAGGTAGCGCCGCGAGAGCTCGATGCAACGCTTTTTGACGGGTATGCGCAAGGTCACCTGCACACTGCCGTCGCTCAGTTCCTCGATGTCCATCATGTTGCGCCCCACGACACGTCCCTTGAGGTCGTCGGCTGTGAACCAACGGAAGAACTCGGGCTTGAGCGGCAGCAGATAGCCCCGTGTTGCCGTGAGTCCGTTAGGTCGCAGGTTGCCATCGAAGTAGTGGTCAGTGTCGATGGCGTTGCTCAGCCGGACCAGCGAGTCGGTCAGAAAGTCGGCCGTGGTCAGGAAGGGATATTGGATGCTGGTGTCGGGCAGCTTGCGCTCGGCCAATGGCACGTCACCGGCCAGCACTTCGGTGGCGCTGTCCCACTCCTTGTCGATATAGCGGTAATGCTCGACCGAGCCATTGAAGCCCGAACGCAGCACCAATGGCATGGTTGCGCCCTGGGGCTGTGGCATGGTGGGCTGGATGACGAAGTCGCTCTGTGCGGCACTGGTGCGTATGTCGGTGACACGCTTGTGATAGAACCTGGCTCCGAGCACGCTCACATCGGCATTGTCACCAAAGCGGTCGAAGGTCTGCTCCAGCCGCTCGAGCACCGCGTTAGCCAGGTCGTAGCTCAGCGCATTGAGGTTGGGCACCACATCGGTGATGCGCCGATAGAGTTCGGGGCGTTGCCGACGCAGATAATCGATGTTGTGAATCATGTAGCTGTAGACACATCCCACGCGCTCGCGCAGCACCGGATAGGCATTCATCAGCAGGTACATGTAGTAGACAAAGTCCTCGTCACGCTGCCACAACGGGCGGTCGGTCGAGAACAGGGTCACTCCCTGCTCGACCTTGATGGCCTCGACAGGGCCACTGACGGGCGCTGCCATCACCAGCGATGCCGGACTGGTCCCGCCCAGCACCTGGTTGTCATACATCAGGATGTACCAGTCGTGCAGCTGGTCGAAATTATAGACCATGTCGGTTGACAGGAACAGCCCCAGCGTCTCGCCATAGAGGCGATGAGAGGGGTTGCTCTTGAGCTGCTCGAGTTGCTCATCACGGTTCCACCTGACGATGCGCAGATAGTCCTTGTGGTTCTCGAAGTCGAAGAGCAGCTGCATCACGTCCAGCGCATTCGACACCAACCGCTCGTTCATGGCGGCACCACGCAGGTTGGGGTTGGCCAGCTGGGCGAAGGCATTTTTGACCAAGTCGAGTTGTGCAAACGGGCTCGGAATAGCCGTTCGCGGGTTTCGGCTCAGCCCGCCATCAGGGTCCTTGATGCGCGCGATGTCATCGTCCTGATAGGGCTCGACGGGAATCCAGTCCTCACTGCTGCCCTGCGATGTCTTGTTGCTATATGATAGTATCTCGCTCATTATCTTATCAATTAAAAATTGAAAATTGTGAATTGAAAAATGCTGCCTGGATGTCAACGCGGCATGCCGCGTCCCTACAGCTACGACTAGCATCTAACGCCTATTGCCTAAAGTCTTAATCGTGCATCAATTGATGGCCTCATAGCGGTCGTTGACGACGTTGGTTGCGGCACGATTGAAGAGGTCGAGCAGCTTGAACTCAATGGTATGCTCGCTATAGCGGGCATCACGGCTCAGGCGGTTCATCTCGGCCTTGAACACGTTGTTGTCGACATTCTTGCGGCCGAACAGTCCCTTGCGTGTGGCCACAGCGTTGATGGCGCGGTTCATGTCGGTCTCGCCGAGGCTGAACAGGCTGACCGATCGGTTGTTGTCGTGCATCTCGACCAGCCAGTCGACGTAGGCCCGCATGAAGTCGTCGGTGAGCGTGCGGTAGAACTGCGAGTTGAGAAAGTCGCTCTTGATTTTGGGCTCATCCTCGGTGTAGCCTTGTCCCACCTGGTCGCGGAAGCCCGTGCGCAAGTAGAGGAACAGCAAGTGGAAACGCACCAGCGGATCATATACCAACCGACGCGTGGCCGCACGCAAGGTCAGGAAGTTGACATCACGCTCGTCCTTGCCCAACGCGAACTCATAGGCCGTGGTGGGCAGTGGGAATCCGTTGGGGTCGCTCAACCGCTGAAGCGGGATGCCAGCAAACTTGAGTGGCGCCAGAGCGCCCACCATCTCGACCAGATGTGCACGGTTGCGCTGCCCGTGTTCGCCAGGGTCGTAGGTATAAGGCTTGCTCACCTCCTGGTCACCCACATAGAAGATGGTGTTGACATTGGCGTCATTGGCACCCGTCATCGTGTCTTTGTAATAGTACAGCGCGCTCTGTGTCTTGACCACAAAATCGGCCTTGTTGATGCGACTGTCCTCGCTGTGCTCGATGTTGAAATAGGGCAGCACAGTCAACCCTCCGATGGGGGCTCGACGCAGCACATCGCGGTTGTTGATGTCCAGGCTGTCGGCCCGACGAATGTTCTTGACCATGATAGGAAATCCTGCCGCACCCGTTCCACCAAAGATTGAGCTGATGAAGAAGATGCGGTCGCCCTGGTTGAAGACGTTGGCAAACGCCTTGAACTCGTCGCTGTCCTTGATTTCGTTCAGAGCCACGCTGCCGATGTTGGGCGAACCGACAAAGCCTATGTTCATCTTGTTCTCGAGCTGATAGTCGGCAAACAGCAGCGAGGTCAATGCTTGGTTGGCCTCGTTCATGGTGTCATAGCCGATGAAGTCGCGGAACTTCTCACGCTCAACGGCGCCGAGGTTGAAGATGAACGTGTCGTTGAGCTGGATGGTTCCCTCACTCATGATCTCGCGCAGTGTGACAAAGCGTGTGGCAAAGAAGCCGTCGGCATTGACGGCGTTGCCATAGAGCCGCTCGCGCAGGCTGCGATAACTGTTGAGCAGGGCCTCGGTGCGCTTGAGGTCCTCGTTGCTCTTGTGTGGGTCGATGATGATGGGTACAATCTCGACATTGGGCACGGGCTTGCCGTTCTCGTCGACAGGGCGCACACCAGCCGCCGAGAGCATGATCAGCGACTTGAGTACCCGCGACCCGGTGCCACCTATTGCAAATAGAAATAAACGCATCTTTATCTTATTTTTAAACCGCGACTTGCGCGAATGTCATTTCTTATTTTTTTAAAAACCGCGAAATCTTGTGCAAGCCGAATGCACTGCCGAGGTTGCTGCGCTGCGCTTGCCCTTCGGGCTCCCGTT
>DEKO01000027.1:0-13247 GCA_002353885.1 Porphyromonadaceae bacterium UBA2720 | reverse complement strand
CAAGATTATCCAATTACGCGAATGTCATCCTTTTTTAAGCCCCGCCACATTCGCGATATTCGCGGTTCGATTAATTCCCCGCCACTTTCGTGGTTTTGGTCATTGGGGGAAGGGGGTGTGGCGGCAGTTGGTGCTCCACCAGCGCATGGCGAACGACGCAATGACAAACATCAGTGCTGCCCACACCATGTTGGCCAACTCAAACGCTGCCGACTCGGCACCATAACTCAGCCCCATGTCACTGAACACGCTGTGGTTGACCGAGTAACCAATGATGATGGTCAGCAAAGTTGAGATGCCCCCAACCATGAGCCAGTGATACCAACGGTCGAAGCGCACCGAATTGATGACGAAGTAATAGATGGCCGCTGCGGCCCATGGCACTGCGATGGTGATGAGCGGAATCATCTCATACAGGCCCGCGTTGTAGAACTGGTCGCTGAATCCCGGGACCGAATAAATGGCCTCGTAGGCCTGTACGCGCAGCACATAGAACAGAATGGTGGCTGCAATGCCCAGTGCCAAGTAGATGTAGTGTTGTTGTTTCATATCTTTAGTTACAAGTTGCGAGTTGTGAGTTTAGTGAGCGATATTAGTTTTCCAACTTCACGGTGATGGTGGTGTAGTTGCCTCCGGTGCCGAACGCGCTGGCAATGCCATCAAGGAACTCTTTGAGTCCCAGCGTGGTGGTTGAGAAACCATTGGCGGCAGTATTGGTGTCGTCGCGCGAGGTGCTCTGTGCAATCCATGCCGGCATCTCGTTGGGCAGACTGATGGACACCTGGTCGCGCGGGCCCGCGAACTTGCCCTTGAGCGTGATCAGGTGAGTCTTGCCCTCGAGATACATCTTGTTGTTTCCGGTAATCATATCAGGAGTGACAGGCGTGACGCTCAACTCAAATCCGCTAGTCGACTGCAACTTATAGTTGCGCGCATCGGCCAGGAAGGCTTCGTCCTTTTGCAGCCCGTCGAGCCGTGCGGCAATGGTCAGGCACAACACGCCCGTGGTCTTGTCGCCCTCGCACTTGGTGAGCCGTGTGGCATCCTTGTGATCGACGCGGAAACGTCCAGCATTGTCCTTCCAGTCGGGCAATACACAATAGTCGACCGATGCCTCAGACTGATTGAAACGGTAGCTGTTGCGCGCTTCGGCAGGATGCATCAGTTGGCTATAGTCCTTCTGTGCAGCCATGCGGTCCATGACGGGTGTGTCGGCAATCACGAGCAGATAGAATGGCCGCATGCCGCGGAACTCGACCGGGCGGTTGGTGTAAGGATAGTATTTGCCATTGTAGTCGCCCATGAGCTGGTGCACCAGCACCGACTTGCCCTTGTACTGGCGGAAGATGCTCGTTGCCAAGCTATTCTCCTCGTTCAGTATCTTGTCGATGCTCACATCGGTGGCATCAGCAGGCGAGTAGATGAGGTCGGTGACCACCACACTGACATTGGTGGCATCCTGTGCCTTGAGGATAGCTCCGAAGATTTGCTGGAAATCGGTGAATGCCGAGTTGCCCACCCCTGCCGTGCTGGCATAGATGTTTCGGTCCTGAATGAACTGGTCGACGCTGCCCTGATAGGGATAGATGTTGTCGTTGACGATGTTAATGTTGACCTTTCGGCCCGGGAAGTGATTGATGATGTCGTTGACCGCCTTCTTGAGCTGTCCACGGTCGCCGGCATTGTCGTAGGGCACCATCGAACCGCTGCGCTCAAAGTAGATGGTGAGTGACAACTCTTGTTGGCCATAGGGCGCGATGTCCCAACGAATGGGCGGCCGCAAATCGGCGCCAATGCGGTCGATGAGCGCCTGCAGCTCGGTCACGTTGACCTGTCCCTGTTGGTCAAGATACTGCTTGTATCGGTCAGGGTTCTGCTGGATGATAGAACAGATTGAGTCGAACTGTGCCTGTGTAGTGTCTTGCTGCACGAGCACGCGCTTGATGGCCTTGTCGAGCGGCGAGCTGCCACACGACGTCACTGCCAGGGTCATCACCCCCAACAGCAACAGCGATATGAGATGTTTCATTCTTGTCATTTTCTGTTTTAACCTACAAAGATAATGCCAATTTCTGACATTTCCCCGTTTTAGACGTTTTTTTCTCAAAAAAAGTTGCAAAACATGCCTGCTTTAAAACATTTGCTTTTTTCAATAAAAAGTCGTACCTTTGTGGCAATCAAAAGAATTGAGATGCAAACCATAATTTATTAACCACAAAATTAACGTAAGATGAAGAAAATCCTAACTTTACTGATGATGACCTTGCTCTGCGCTGCCGCATGGGCCGGGCAAGTGACGATTGACCTGACCGCCCAGGGCTACGACAATGCCGAGAGTGTCACCACTGTCACGCAAGATGGCATCACACTGACCTTTGCAGGTGGAAGCAATGCGACCAACTCTCCCAAGTACTACACAAGCGGCACATCTGTCCGGATGTACACAGGAAACACTCTGACAATCAATGCCGAAGACAACATCACAGCCATTGCAATAACGACAGATGGCAACAACACATTTGCTAGCGGCTCGTTTGACAGCGGTACAAAGAGCGAAGACGGCCGGTCGTGGACTGGCAGTGCCAAAACGGTTGTCTATACTTGTGGCAACACTCAGACTCGCATCCAGACAATCACCATCACCACCGAGGCCGAGCAACCTGCCGAGTTTGGCATCAAGGTGACTCCGACTACTGTCGAGGGACAGACATTCAACGCACCTGTTGAGGTGAGCATCGAGTTGCTCAACGCAACTGAGGATGCCATGGTGACCTACAAGTTGGGCGATGGCCAAGAGACCGATTACACCGAACCCTTCACGCTCTACAAGACCACAACGGTCACTGTCAGTGCCATGAACGGCGATGATGACATGACCGAGGCACAGTGGACAGGCACTTACACCATCGAGTTGCCGGCACTTGCGATGAATGTCACACCTGCCCCTGGCACCTATACCGAAGCTCAGACAGTGACCGCGGCAGTCGAGGGCGAGACCTATGGCGACATCACCTGGATGTGGGAGTTCACACTGGCCGGCGACACTGACGCAGCCGACGAGGGTGAGGGCGCTACTGCCACCGTCGAGGAGAGCGGCACACTCTACTTCTACGGCATTGAGGCCAACACAGGCCGCGAGGTCGATGGCACATTTGCCTATGTCATCGACCCGAACTACCAGCCCCCTGTGGCCACCAACAAGTATGAATTGGTGACCAGCAACGATGCCATCGAGGTGGGTGCCAACTATATCATTATCACCACCGAAGGTGATGCTGCCATGGGCGCGCTCAACAACAATAACAAGAGCACAAAGGCCACTGGCTACACGCTCAACGAGGCAGGCGACATCGCCACACTGACCGACGACACCGACGTGATGGTGCTCAAGCTTGATGCCACCAATGCCGGTGCATACGCCTTGGCGATGCCCGATGGCAACTTCATCAACATCACCGGCAGCAACACCAACATCGGCTCGAGCGCATCTATGACAACGCTCAGTATCGATGTCAGCGAGGATGCTGTGGCCAAAATTTATGGCAATAGCAGCAGACAAATTCTGTTCCAGTACGGCACAGCCAATGTGTTTGGCAACTACGCCAACAGCAACGCGACAAATGCTGATTACAGCACCGTTTCCCTGTACAAGCAGGTGGTTGAGACTCCCCAGCCCGTGGAGTACACCATCACGATGGATCCCGCTCCAGGCACCTACGATGGTCCGCAGACAGTGCTTGTTACCGTTGAGCCCGCAATCCCCGAGGGCGCCAAGATTGTCTATACCTACGTTGAGCAGACTCGTGCCAATGGTCCGCGCAAGGCCGAGGGCGACATTGCCGAGTTGGACTATCTGGACAGCGGCATCGAAATCACAACAAGTGGCTTGCTCACCATCATCGTGCGTGATGCCGACAGCCAAGAGCTGGCTAGCACCGAGGGCGAGTACGTCATCAATGCTCATCAGACAGGCATCGAGGCACTGACAGCAGGCAAGGCAGTGGCCGGCATCCGCTACTACAATGTTGCCGGCATGGCCAGCGACAAGGCCTATGATGGCATGAACATCGTCGTGGTGACCTACGAGGATGGCACCCAGGCCGTAGCCAAGGTTGTTCGCTAACACTTCGATAATCACCTACCATTCTCGCCTGGCAGCAAAAACCTGCCAGGCGTTTTTATTATCGCAATCCATAATTTTATGATTTTTAATTGCTAAAGCCAGAAAATTGATATACCTTTGCAGCGATTATTTGATACAAACCAAATCTTATTAACAAATAACTAAATTACTCATTATGAAGAAATTTTTATCACTCTTGATGATGACGCTGCTGTGCGTGAGTGCATGGGCAGCCGATGAAACAGTTGTGTTCGCCGATCAAGGCTATGCAAATGGTGACGCAGTGGAATCTTACACTGGAACAGATTTTGCGATTGCCTTCAATAAAGGAACAAACAGTAATGCGCCCAAATACTACACTACGGGTAGTGCAATTCGCGTTTATGGTGGCAATTATTTCACTGTTTCTTCAACGACCAAAACTATTAGTAAGATCGAATTGGCATTTGCTTCGGGCGAAGGCACTAATGCTATCACAACCGATGTTGAAACATACACTGGAGGGACATGGGAAGGTTCTGCAAACGCAGTGACATTTACTGTCGGTGGGACATCAGGTCACCGAAGAATCGCTTCTGTTGCCGTTACCTTTGCGGCAGGCGAAGCACCTGCTGTCTCTGTTCCCGTCATCACTTTCAGCCCCGAGAAGGCTTATGAGGGCGAAGAGGTGACTGCCACCATCACTTGCGAGACCGAGGGTGCCAGCATCATGTATGCCCTGAATGATGGCGAGTTCCAGGCCTACAGCGAGCCTCTGTCGCTGACCGAGACCACCACCGTGCACGCCAAGGCTGTGCTGAACGACCCCACCACTACCGCTCCTGTCGAGAGCGCTGTGACCACCAAGACCATCACCTTCGGCAAGGGTGTGCAGAACATCGCCGAGATGAACGCTCTGCCCAATGGCACCGAGTTCAAACTGATGGGCAATGCCACTGTTGTCTATGTCAATGGTGGTTATCTCTACATCATGGATGAGACAGGCTATTCGCTGATTTATGGCAGCACTGTCGACGGCATTGAGGCCGGCAACACCATCTTCAACCTGGTTGCCAAGGTGAGCATCTACTCTGGCCTGTTTGAGGTGGCCAACGCAACCTACGACTTCGACCCGACCGCTACCGAGGTCGAGCCCAACGAGTACAACCTGACAGATGTCACTGCCGAGAAGATGAATGAGTATATCATCCTCAAGGGTGTGGCACTGAGCGAGCTTAGTGGCAAGGACTTCACGATGACCGATGCCTCTGGCGCCAGCCTGGCCGGCTACCAGCGCTTCAGCGGTGTTGAGTATCCTACCGACCTCGAGGCCACCTACGATGTGGTGGGCTTTGGTTCTGTCCACAACAATGACGTGCAGTTATATCCCATCAGCTTCACCAAGACCGTGATTCCCGAGCCTGTGATTACCGTCACTCCCGACTTCGGCGAGTATGAGACTGCTCAGACTGTGTTTGTGACCGTCGAGAACATGCCCGAGGGCGCAGTGGTCATGTACAACTTTGTCGAGGCCGAGCCCACCCAGGGCGCACCGCGCAAGGCTGAGGGCGACATCACTTGGAACGAGTACGACGCCACCAAGGGTATCCTGATCGAGAAGAGCGGTCTGCTGACTATCGCTGTGAACGATGCCAATGGTGAGGAAATCACCAGCATCGAGGGCGAGTACACCATCACTGGCGGCACCACAGCTGTCGAGAACATCAACGCTGGCAAGGCCGTGGCAGGTGTGCGCTACTACAACGCCGCTGGCCAGCAGGCAGCCAACGCCTTCCAGGGTGTGAACATCGTTGTGACTACCTACAGCGACGGCACTCAGAGCGTGAGCAAGATTGTCCGCTAATATGCGCGACGCATGATGCATCAAGCCGCCTGGTCCTCTTTGGGCCAGGCGGCTTTGCTATGTGTGGTGACAAACGCATCTGGCGGGCACCTCTGCAATGAGAGTTGTCCGCCAGATGCGCTTGTTTTGTGTCGGTGTGTGTTGGAGGTCAATACTCCTCGGCGTCGAAGAAGAAGTCGTCGTCGGTGCTAGGATAGTCGGGCCAGATTTCCTCGATCGACTCGTAGGTGTCGCCCTCGTCTTCGATTTCCTGCAAATTCTCAATCACCTCAAGTGGTGCGCCCGAGCGCACGGCATAGTCGATGAGCTCCTCTTTGGTGGCAGGCCAGGGAGCGTCCTCAAGTTTAGTAGCCAATTCTAGTGTCCAATACATTTGTCTAATTCAGAATTTAAAATTAAGAATTAAGAAATATTCTTCGTTGCGTGTCCTCTCGCATCCAGGTGGATGGTCAAAAAAGTGCGCAAAGGTACAAAGACTTTTACACTTCAAGCATTTTTGTCCCAATAAATTTCATCGAAATCATGGGTTACATTGTTAAATCTTGCTAAAACAAAGAAGAAGTCACTCAATCGGTTGAGACATCTGAGGACCAACTGACTGACAGGCACCTTGTTGCATAGTGTTATAATGCGGCGTTCGGCGCGACGCGTAACCGTTCGGCAGATGTCGCACTGGGCACTGAAGGTGCTTCCTCCAGGCAAAATGAATCCACGGAAGGGAGGCAACGCTTCGTCCATCAGGTCAATCATCTGCTCAATCTGAGCGACATCCTCCTCTTTCAGGCCATAGACGGGAGCATCTTCGGCAGTATTCTCGGTGGCCAAATAGGCACCGATGTTGAAGAGTTTGTTCTGTATCTTGCGCAACAGCATGGCCTGCTGTGGCATGTCGTCGGGGCAATGGAGGGCAAGCATGCCCAGATGCGCATTGAGCTCGTCAACCGTGCCATAGGCCTCGACACGGACATCATCCTTGCTGACACGTGTTCCGCCCACGAGCGATGTGGTGCCCTTGTCACCTGTGAGGGTATATACTTTGCTTTTCATATTTCGTTGAGTTTCTCGATTAGTTCTTCTTGTGAGTTAGCCACCACACTACGGTCAAGATGCCGGTCGCGGGCAAATGGCGAATGTGCCATCTCGTCGAGATAGCGCAGCAGCGAGTCATATAGTCCATGCAGATTGGCCACAACGATGATGCGACTCTGGTCGCCATCAACCACCAGCTGCGACAGTGTGGCAATCCACTCGTCGGCAGTGCCCAATCCGCCAGGCAGGACAACAAAAGTGTCGGCCAGCTGATACATCTTAGCCTTGCGCTCGCCCAGGTCGGCAGTGTAGATGACCTCGTCGACCAAAGCATCGGTGCGATGCTTGAATGCTTCGATGTTGATGCCAACGATATGTCCTGCTGCATCGTGACAGGCTTGTGCCACCTCATGCATCAGGCCTGCATTCACTCCGCCATAAACCAGCGTGTGCCCATTGGCACCTATCCATCGGCCCAAAGCTTGGGCCAAATCGATATATTCCTGTTCAAGGCCTTGCCTCGAGCTGCAATAGACTGCGACGTTCATCACGATTAGCGTTGAGAGACATGAATCATAAACGCCACCTGCTTGAAGGCATAGTGGTGGATGGCACCATCGTCGGCATGACGCAGAGCCAACATGCCGTCAGGGGCTACATCGACGATGGTTGCAGCAAACTCTGTGCCATCGGGCTGCAAGAACGTATGCTGCTGTCCGTCATGCCAATAAAGCACTGACAGATAGTCATGATGCAACGCTGCTGTGCCTTCGCGCTCGACACGTGCCAACAATTGCTCCATGCGGTCACAAACCCGACGCATCACCTGGTCGACATCGTGCTTGCCACCAGTGACAAGAGCGAGCGATGTGGGATTGGGCGCATAAGGGTCAAACTCACACTGGTTGACATTGATGCCGATGCCGATGACCGAGTGCCCAACCTGACGCCCATCAAGCGAACTCTCGATGAGCATGCCACAAATCTTACAGTCTCCGTGATAGATGTCGTTGGGCCACTTGACAGTGATGGGTTCACCAGTGAGTTCGTTGAGCACTCCAGCCACAGCCAGCGCAGCTGCCTCGCTGATGCAGAATTGTTCGCGTGCCACGATGCTGGCGGGCTTGTAGAGGTAGCTGAACGTGGCGTTCATGCCAGGCTGCGCCAGCCATCGATTGCCTTTCTGCCCGCGCCCTGCGGTCTGGCAAGGGGTGTAGACCACTGTTCCGCTTGGCAACTCGTGCGCCATGGCCAGCAGATAGGTGTTGGTCGACTCGACCTGCTCCAGTCTGATGTATTTTGCCATCACTCGGGCAGGGTCATGGTGAGTAAGCGAGAGTCGTCGTCGCAGACGGTAATATCGACGCGCACCATGTCGTCGGGCAGCAGCGAATCGATGCGTTCGGGCCACTCGATGAGGCAGATAGCTCCACTGTCCAGATAGTCTTCAGTGCCGATGTCAATGGCTTCGGCTTCATTCTCCAGCCTGTAGCAGTCAAAGTGATAGATGAGTTCGGCCGTTGTGTCGCTGCGATACTCGTTGATGATGGCAAACGATGGCGAGCCTGTCATGTCGCTCTCGACACCCAGAGCATGGCACAATGCGTTGATAAACGTTGTCTTACCGGCACCCATCTGACCATAGAAACCATAGACTGTATAGTCGCCCATGTGGGCCATAAATTGTCGTGCAGCCTCGTCCAGAGCCTCCAACGACGGGATGTTAATCTCAATCTTCATAACCTAAAAATTAAAAAATGGGGCTGGCCTAGAAAAAGGTGGCAGCCCCACAGGATATCTCTAAAAAATGTCGCAATTATTCTCCAGCCATGGCCTTAGCCCGCTCAATGTACTTGTCGACATTGACCTGGAGCTGCTGTGCATACTGGGGATAGCTGTCGCGGATGGTCTCGTAAATTTTGATCTCGTCGGCATACTTCTTGAGCTCATGCAGGACAGTAGCCTTCTTGAGCATGAATGTGGGAGCATACATGTCGTTGTCTCCGGCCAACTTGATGGCCTTGTCAAATGCCGAGATGGCCTTGTCATACATCTTCTGGTTGACATAGCAGTCACCCAGCAGCGACTGCGAAGCGGGACCCACCAGGTTACCTTCGGGATCATAGTCCTCGAGATATTTGGCAGCCTCTTTGTACTTACCTTGCTGATAAAGGATGATGGCGGCATTAAATGCAGCTCGCTCGGCAGGCTTGTTGCTGTAGGTGTCGGCCACCTTCTCATAGTCCTTGAGTGCGTTGACTGTGTCGGCCTGGAGATACTCCAAGTCGGCCTTGCCAATCAATTCCTTGGCTTTGTTGACATTGGGGTTGTGGATGCCATAGACATATCCAGCCACCAGCAGCACCAGCACAGCTGCCGCTCCGAGTGCCCAATAGATATACTTCTTGTTGTCCTCAAGACGTTGTGCGGCGGTCGACAGAGACTCATTCACCTCCTCGAGTGTCGTGCGCACGGGTTCATTGTTTTTCTTTGCCATTTTTCTATCTAAATACTATTGTTTTCGTTACCAGTTGTCGAAACGACTTGCAAAAGTAGTAAAAACTTGACAACTGACAATTAAGAAATGCAAATTATTTTTGTTTCGAGCGATTTTTTAGCGTTTTTTTGAACGGGAAGGCCAGATTTCCCGTTTTTTTGCCGTAACTTTGTGGGTTGAAGAAACCCCTGTAAGATTCTTCATGATTCATTCACTTTCAAAACAGAAGTTTTGCAGACAACTTGTCCACAATGCGGTAAAGTGCTGACCGTCTCGCCCGAAGAGCTCTCGCTGCGCGACGGCATGGTTGTGTGCCCCCAGTGCCTCAAGGCCTATCAGGCTGTCGAGGCTGGCACGTTGCCCCTTGCCGAGGTCAGACACGCGCGGTCATCAGATGGCGCGGCGCCCTCCAAGCGCTTCTGCCCTCATTGTGGCCAGGACATCGGTCACGGCATCAACTTCTGTCCCTACTGTGGCCGCAGCCTCCATGCTGCCGACGTGCCTGCGGCTCAGGCTGTGGCTGTCCGTCCCGACGCAGCTGTCCCCGCCAGCGGGCCTTACGCCAGTCGGGCCAAGGAGGATTCTTCCCAGTCGTCCAGCGGTCAGTCACCGGCATCAACCGCATCAACCGCCCAGCCAGAGGTCGAGTTTGACTGGAAGCCCATGATTCCAAGCTACAGGCTCATCCAGCATCGTCAGCACGAGCCCGCCAGTCTCGGCTTCCAGGCCTTTGCCATCGCAGTCATCCTGGCTCTGCTGGTCCTACTGGCATTCATCATCTATCATGCTCTGTTGCTGCAATGAGTCTGCCGGCACCTTTGGGGCAAATGATCTCTTTTTGATGGATCATCGCTCTATCCTATATTAACGTGAGTTCGATGAANNATGAAATTGTATAGATTGACAATCAGAGAGTTAGCGAATTATTCAGCATGGTTCTGCTGGATTTGCAATCCAGCAGGATTGAGTATAAGCATTTGTAATGCGCTTATTTCGGATTGCAAATCCTTATACTCAAATGCGGTCGGATTACAACCACGAAGTGCTCGCGACCGAACGGGAGCCCGAAGGGCAACCCCGAAGGGCTCGGGGAGATGATGAAGCGAGTGTTGCACGAAGTGCAGCTCGCGGTGCCATAGGCATCATCACTCGACCCAACATTGCGAAGCGCAGCAAATCCGACCGAACCAGCTTGGCTATCAGAACTTTATTTTCGTCGAACTCACGTTATATTATAATGAAGAAATCCTAGACCTAAACACCACAAATCAATGAGCAAAATCACCATACTCTGGGCCGACGACGAGATAGACCTGCTGCGCCCACACATCCTGTTCCTGAACAACAAAGGCTATGACGTCGTGACAGTGACCAACGGTCGCGACGCGCTTGATGCCATCGAGGGTCAGCACTTCGACCTCATCATCCTGGACGAGAACATGCCTGGCATCAGCGGCCTCGAAGCACTGCAACGCATCAAGATTGCCCAGCCCACCGTGCCGGTGATCATGATCACCAAGAGCGAGGAAGAGAACATCATGAACCAAGCCATCGGCAGCGAGATTGCCGACTATCTCATCAAGCCCGTCAATCCCATGCAGATACTCCTGTCCATCAAAAAGAATCTGCACAGCACCGAGCTGGTGTCCGAGAAGGTGGCAGGCGACTACCGTCAGGAGTTCATGAACATCAGTGGGCAGATTGGCACGGCCCAAACCATCGAAGACTGGTACAAGCTGTATAGCACCCTCGTCCGCTGGGAGCTGACCCTGAGTGCCAACGACACCGGCATGGCCGACATGCTCAGGATGCAGAAAGACGAGGCAAACGCCGCCTTCTGCAAGTTTGTCCGCCGCAACTACGAGAGCTGGGTCACCACCGACGACCACCCCCTGCGCAGCAACGATGTGTTCAAGAGCCGCGTGCTGCCCCTGCTCGACAAGGGCGAGAAAGTGTTCTTTGTCGTCATCGACAACTTCCGCCTCGACCAGTGGAAGACCATCAGCCCCCTGCTGGCCGACTACTACAACATCACCCATGAGGAGCTCTACACCACCATCCTGCCCACCGCCACGCAATATGCTCGCAACGCCATCTTCTCGGGTCTGATGCCCATCGACATCGAGCGCATGTTCCCCGACCTGTGGGTCGACGAGGACTCTGAGGAGGGCAAGAACGTCAACGAGGCTCCGCTCATCCAGACCCTACTCGACCGTTATCGCCGCAAGTTGCACTTCTCCTACAACAAGGTCAACGATGTGGCCAGTGGTGAGAAACTGCTGCAGGGCTTCAACGCGCTCAAGAGCTTCGACCTCAACGTCATTGTCATCAATTTTGTCGACATGATGTCGCATGCGCGCACCGAGAGCAAGATGATTCGCGAGCTGGCCAACACCGACAGCGCCTACCGCTCGCTCACCGAGTCATGGTTCCGCACCAGCTATGCCATCGAAATCTTCAAGCGCATGGCCCACATGGGCTACAAGGTGGTGGTCACCACCGACCACGGCACCATCCGCGTCGACAATCCTGTCAAGGTCATCGGCGACAAGAACACCAACGCCAACCTGCGCTACAAGTTGGGCAAGAACTTGAGCTACAACCCCAAGCTCGTCTACGAGATACTCAAGCCCCAGCGCTACGGCCTGCCCTGCCCCAATGTGAGCACAGCCTACGTGTTCGCGCTCAACCACGACTTTCTGGCCTATCCCAACAACTACAACCACTACGTGTCCTACTACAGCGACACCTTCCAGCACGGCGGCATCTCGATGGAAGAGATGCTTGTGCCCTTGGTCACGCTCAGCCCAAAGTAGGGGGCTGCCCACCTCGGCTCAAAACACAGCCTGGCTGCGCATTGCGGCCAGGCTGATTTTGTGTGCATCGGTTCATGTGTGTCGTTGCAGTCAGGTTTGTGAAGCTGTCGCGCTACTTGTCGAAGTAGTTCTTGCTTGACATCTTGAGGCGTCGGATCTTTTCCTCGATTGAGCCGCACGACTCATCCATACATGCCATCACCTCGCCGGCCCACGATGCCCGGGAGCAGTTCTGTCGCTCAAACATCACGCGAGTGCCCTCCACAGTCTTGTCGAACTCCATGGCATTATCAATCGACAGGCTGTAGGCCACAGCCTCGACATCGTGGTCTGCCCCGATATAGGCAAATAGCCATCCCTCTTCTTTGTACTGGTCAATGAGTGCCTTGACGGCCTGATGCGAGAACTCGCGCGACGCATTTTCATAGCCATCGGTGATGATTGTGACAGCCACGGCACTATCAGCCTCGTTGACCTGCCCGTGGACGCGTGTGATGGTCTCGCCCACAGCATCATAGAGCGGTGTCATGCAGCATGGGCGGTAGTCGCGTCCGGTCAAATCTTTAACCTCGGCAATGGGCAGCTGGTCATAGATGAGCTTGCGCTCGCAGCCACAGAAGGCTACCAGTGTCACATAGTTCTCTTGGTTAGGATCTTTGAGCTGCTGGCTGCGTATGCTGGCCAGGGTCTCGTTGACTCCCGTCACTGCCTGCCGAGCGATTGAACTCATCGAGCCGCTCTTGTCCAGAATCATCACATTGTAAATCTTTGTTTTCATCGTTGTGTTGCAATTGAGAATGGTAAATAAATGAGAATCATTGCCACGGTCACATGGATCGCTGCACCATGTCGGCCTTGACGATGCAAAGATACTACATGAATTATCGGCTTTCAGTTTTCTGCAACCTTGCAGTTTTAGCAGTTATATACAAGTTGTCC
>DEKO01000175.1:16433-29450 GCA_002353885.1 Porphyromonadaceae bacterium UBA2720 | reverse complement strand
TTGGTGGTGATCAGGATGACACCTGCACCTGCGCGGCTACCATACAGTGCGGTTGCGGCAGCACCCTTAAGGATGGTCATCGACTCGACGTCGTTGGGGTTGACGGCGCTGGCGCCGTTACCGAAGTCGTAGCCGCTGTTCAGACCATCGCTACTGTAGCTGGCCGAGTTGTTCAGAGGCACACCGTCCACCACATAGAGCGGCTGGTTGCTGCCCGAGAGCGAACTCACACCACGGATGATGACCGACTTGGAAGAACCGGGGTCGGACGAAGTCTCGCCAATCTGCACACCGGCAACCTTACCGGCAAGGCTCGACATGATGTCGTTGGTGCGGGCCTGTGCAATCACATCGCCCTTGATGGGCGTGGCACTCACACCCAGGGCCTTGGCCTCACGCTTGATGCCCATTGCGGTGACGACCACCTCGTCGAGGGTGGTCTCGCTGCTCTTCAGAACAATGTTCATGTTCGGCGATATGGCCACCTCTTGAGTGATCATACCGATGTACGAGACACGGAGCATGTTCTTCCCACTCGGAACGTTCAGGGTGAACTTTCCATCGATGTCGGTCGCGGTGCCCACCTGGCTGCCGATGACCTGGACGGTGGCACCCGTGATGGGGAAACCGTCGGCCTCGTCAACCACGGTACCAGTGACCGTCGTCTGAGCGTTAGCTATTCCTATCGCAAGGAACAGACACGCTAGAAACAAGGTTAATTTCTTAATCATAAACTCTCGCATTTAAAATTATTAATTGAAAAATAACTTTACCTTATTAATAATGTCAATCATTATCCCAAACTCTCCAAACTTGTGGCTTCCGGTTTCGACTTTTTGGCCGCGAGGATAGGTTATAGATTGTCGTGATAATGCATCGCAAAGTTATACAATCTGCAAATGTTGAACAAATTTTCCGTTGACTTTAACCTTTTATTCAAAAACCTAATTTTTAACCAATACCCCGATTTCAGTAGACTTTTGGAGAATATTGGTTGAAATGATGTGTGCAGAAGTCTGATTTTCAAACCCAATCGCCTGGGTTGTGCTTGGGATGCAAAAAAGAACCGCAAATGTTAAAACTTGATTGCTTTAACATTTGCGATTTTAACATTCTGATTGCCATTTCTGGCAAACTATAATCAGAAGCGTCTAAAAACCCTCGATGTTTCAACCTGAAAACCCGCAAAAGGGGGCATTTGGTTGTCAAGTTCTGTGTGGAGAAACATCACTACACATTGAAGCGGAACACCACGATGTCGCCATCCTGGAACACATAGTCCTTGCCCTCGATGTGCATCTTGCCGGCCTCCTTGACGGCGGCCTCGCTGCCGTAGTGGATGTAGTCGTCATACTTGATGACCTCGGCACGGATGAAACCGCGCTCAAAGTCGGTGTGGATCACACCGGCGCACTGCGGAGCCTTGCTGCCCTTGCGGAAGGTCCATGCCCTGACCTCCTTGGGCCCGGCAGTGAGGAAAGTCTCAAGGTTGAGCAGGGCATAGGCTGCCTTGATGATGCGGTTCACGCCGCTCTCCTGCAGCCCAATCTCCTGCAGGAACATCTGGCGCTCCTCGTAGGTGTCGAGTTCGGCAATCTCGCTCTCGGTCTGCGCGGCCACGACCAGCAGCTGCGCGTTCTCGTCCTTGATAGCCTCGCGCACGGCATCGACATAGGCGTTGCCCGTGGCAGCCGACGCGTCGTCGACATTGCACACATACAGCACGGGCTTGCTCGTGAGCAGGAACAGGTCGTGAGCCACACGCTCCTCGTCCTTGTTCTGCAGCTCGACGCTGCGCGCGTTGCGGCCCTGCGAGAGCGCCTCCTTGTAGCGAGCCAGCACCTCATACTGCACCTTGGCGTCGCGGTCGCCGGCCTGGGCCTGCTTCTGGATGCGGGGGATGCGGCCCTCGACGGTCTCCAGGTCACGCAGCTGCAGCTCGGTGTCGATCACCTCCTTGTCGCGCACGGGGTCGACCGAGCCGTCGACGTGGGTGATGTTGTCGTCGTCGAAGCAGCGCAGCACATGGATGATGGCATCGGTCTCGCGGATGTTGGCCAAGAACTTGTTGCCCAGCCCCTCGCCGCGCGAGGCGCCCTTGACCAGACCGGCGATGTCGACAATCTCGACCGTGGTGGGCACGATGCGCTCGGGGTGCACGAGCTCGGCCAGCGCATTGAGGCGCTCGTCGGGCACGGTGATCACGCCCACATTGGGCTCGATGGTGCAAAACGGAAAGTTGGCCGACTGCGCCTTGGCATTCGACAGACAGTTAAACAAGGTCGACTTGCCCACGTTGGGCAGTCCCACGATTCCACATTGAAGGGCCATATCAGTTTATGGTTTATAGTTTATAGTTTATAGTTGAGCGTGAAAATGCCGGCCTAGAGCGGCCGGTCAATCTAGATTGTCTAGAAAGGCTAGTGCCTCTAGAGCTTGCAAAGATAGTGCAAAAAAGCCAAAGGGCGAGCATTTTTTGAGTTTTTGTGACCAAAATCGGTAAAAAGCCAAAAAAAATCACTATCTTTGTCAGTTCATGGAGAAGTGTGCCCTATATATTGTGGTTCCTTGCTATAACGAGCAGGACGTGTTGCCCATCACCCACGAGCACCTGATGTCGCTGTTGCAGCGATTGATGGCGGCAGGGATGGTGAGCGACCAGAGCAGGGTGGCATATGTTGACGACGGGTCGACCGATGCCACGTGGGACATGCTTGAGGAGTATGCCAGCGATGAACACGTCTGCGCCATCAGGCTCAGTGCCAATGTCGGACAACAGAGTGCACTGATGGCTGGGCTTGAAGCTGTTGTCGACCGGGCCGATGTCGTGGTGACCATCGATGCCGACCTGCAAGACGACATCGAGGTCATCCCGCAAATGCTAGAGCACTATAACCAGGGATGCGACATCGTCTACGGTGTGAGGCGCGAACGCAAGACCGACACGTGGTTCAAACGCACCACGGCACTGGCGTTCTACCGGTTGATGCGGCACTTGGGCGTCAATAGTGTCTACAACCATGCCGACTATCGGATGATGAGTCGACGTGCTGTTCAGGCACTGCTGCGCTACCGCGAGCGTAACCTCTATCTGCGTGGGGTGGTGTCGCTGATGGGATTCGATACCGCCCATGTCTACTATGACCGTGCCGAGCGGGCCGCCGGACAGAGCAAGTATCCGTTGCGCCGCATGGCGGGCATGGCCGTTGATGGCATCACCTCGTTCAGCATCAGGCCGGTGCGCATGGTGCTGACGCTGGGCATCGTGTTCCTGTTCATCGCCCTGGCCATGCTGGCCTATGTGCTCATCGCCTACTTCACGGGCCGTGCCGTCAGCGGATGGGCATCGATTGTGCTCTCGCTGTGGTTTATCGGCGGCTGTGTGCTCATCGGCCTGGGCATCGTGGGCGAGTACATCGGCAAGATCTATATCGAGGTCAAGGACCGTCCCCGCTATCATATCGATCAAACAATCATCAAATAATTAACCTAAACCAAGTTGAGTAATGAAAAAACTGATGACACTGGCTGCGCTGGCAGCCATGACAGCGGCGCAGGCCGGGGCAGTGACGCCCATGTGGATGCGCTATGCAGCCATCTCGCCCAACGGACAGGAAATCGCTTTCTGCTACAAGGGTGACATCTACAAGGTGGCGGCCACTGGTGGCCATGCTGTGCAGCTCACAACGCAGTCGAGCTATGAGATGAATCCCGTGTGGAGCGCCGATGGCCGTTACTTGGCCTTTGCCAGCGACCGCAAGGGCAACTTTGATGTCTATGTCATGCCATCGACCGGTGGCGCGCCCACTCGCCTGACCACCAACTCGGCCAGCGAGCTGCCATGGGCTTTCAGCCCCGACGGCAAGTATGTCTATTTCTCGGCATCCATCCAGGACCCCGCCAGCAGCGTGCTGTTCCCCAGCTCGCGGCTCACCGAGGTCTACAAGGTGCCCGTGACCGGAGGCCGCACCACGCAGGTGCTGGGCACACCGGCCGAGGAACTCAAGTGGGACAGCAAAGGCCGCTTCATGGTCTATCAGGACCAGAAGGGCATGGAGGATGCCTGGCGTAAACACCACACCAGCAGCGTCACACGCGAGATCTGGAAGTATGATGCCACCACTGGCAAGCACACCAACCTCACCAACCACGCCGGCGAGGACCGCAGTCCCGTGCTCAGTGCCGATGGTCGCACAGTCTATATCTTGAGCGAGCGCGATGGCGGCTCGATGAACGTCTACCAGTTCCCCATCGACCAGCCCACAGCCATCAAGGCCGTGACCTCGTTCAAGACTCACCCAGTGCGTTTCCTCTCGATTGCCAACAATGGCACGCTGTGCTACACCTATGATGGCGAGCTGTACACGCAGACTCAGGGCGGCAAGCCCGCCAAGGTCAAGGTTGACCTCTATCACGATGACTCGGAAGATGTGCTGCGCACCACCATGACGCGTGGCGCTATCACTGCTGTGGCGTCGCCCGATGGCAAGCAGGTGGCCTTCATCGCCCGCGGCGAGGTCTTTGTCACCTCGGTCGAATATGGCACCACCAAGCGCATCACCAACACGCCCGAGGGCGAGGAGGGCCTGTCGTGGGGCAGTGACAACCGCACACTCTACTACGCCACCGAGCGCAATGGCAACTGGCAGCTGGTCGAGGCCACCATCGAGCGCAAGGAAGACCCCAACTTCCCCAATGCCACTACCATCAAGGAGGAAATCCTGTTGCCGTCGACCACCGTCGAGCGCGCCGCACCCGATGTGAGCCCCGATGGCAAGAAACTGGCCTTTATCGAAGACCGCAACCGCCTCATGGTCATGGACCTCAAGAGCAAACGGGTGCATCAGGTCACCGACGGCTCGACGTGGTATGAGACCAACGGTGGATTTGACTACCAGTGGTCGCCCGACAGCAAGTGGTTCACCCTGACTTATATCGCCAACCAGCGTGACCCCTACACCGACGTGGGCATCGTCAGCGCCGACGGCGGAAAGATCACCAACATCACCGGCAGCGGATACTTCAGCGAGTCGCCCAAGTGGGTGATGGAGGGCAATGCCATCCTGTTCACCAGCAACCGCTACGGCATGCGCGCCCACGGCTCGTGGGGCTCGCAGGACGACGTGCTGCTGGCCTTTGTCAACCAGGACGCCTACGACAAGTATCGCATGAGCAAGGAGGACTACGAGCTGGTCAAGGAGGCCGAGAAGGAAGCCAAGAAGGAGGCCGACAAGAAGAAGGCTGAGGCCGACAAGAAGAACAAAGACAAGAAGAAGGATGACAAGGCCGACGAGAAGAAGGAAGAGACCAAGGACATCGTCGTCGAGCTGGACGGCATCGAGGACCGCGTGGTGCGACTCACGCCCAACTCCAGCAGCATTGCCAGCGCCATGGTCACCAACGACGGAGACAACCTCTACTACCTGTCGAAGTTTGAGGGCGGCTATGACCTGTGGAAACTGGACATGCGCAAGCACTCGACCAAGCTGGTCAACAAGATGAACTCGGGCTGGGCCAACCTGCAGATGGGTGGCGACGGCAAGAACATCTTTGTGCTGGGCAGCTCGATGAACAAGCTCACCGTGGCCAGCGACAAGCTCACACCCATCAACTACAAGGCTGAGGTCAAGATGGACCTCGCCGCCGAGCGTGAGTACATGTTCAACCATGTGCAGCATCAGGTCAACAAGCGCTTCTTCCGCACCGACCTCAATGGCTGCAAGTGGGACATGATGTGTGACGCCTACCGCAAGTTCTTGCCCCACATCAACAACAACTATGACTACGCCAACCTGCTGAGCGAGCTTCTGGGCGAGCTCAACGTCTCGCACTCGGGCGGTCGCTACTATCCCAGCGGCAGCAGCGAGGCCACGGCCAACATGGGTCTGCTCTTCGACTGGACCTACACCGGCAAGGGACTGAAGATCGACGAGGTGGTCGAGAAGGGCCCGTTCGCACGCTCGACCAGCAAGGTGCGCCCCGGCATGATTGTCGAGAAGATCAACGGCACCGAGATCAACGACGAGAACGACTACACCCAGCTGCTCAACGGTCTGGCCGGCAAGAAGACCCTGGTCACCATCCGCGACAAGGGCGGCAAGACCTTCGACGAGGTTATCCTGCCCATCACCAACGGAGCGATGAACAACCTGCTCTACAAGCGTTGGGTCAAGCGCAACGCGCACCTGGTCGACAGCCTCTCGGGTGGACGTCTGGGATATGTGCACATCCAGTCGATGAACGACGAGAGCTACCGCGAGGTCTACAGCCAGGTCATGGGCAAGTATTACAAGAAGGACGGCATCGTCATCGACGTGCGCTATAACGGCGGTGGACGCCTGCACGAGGACATCGAGGTGCTGTTCAGCGGCAAGAAGTACTTCACCCAGGTCATTCGTGGCCGCGAGGCTTGCGACATGCCCAGCCGTCGCTGGAACAAACCCAGCATCATGGTGCAGTGTGAGGCCTGCTACAGCAACGCTCACGGCACTCCATGGGTCTACCAGCACACCGGCATCGGCAAGTTGGTTGGTATGCCCGTGCCAGGAACCATGAGCAGCGTGTCGTGGGAGACGCTGCAAGACCCGTCGCTCATCTATGGCATGCCCATCATCGGCTATCGCCTGCCTGACGGTTCTTATCTCGAGAACACCCAGCTCGAGCCTGACATCAAGGTGGCTCAAGACCCGGCCACAGTGGTCAAGGGTGAGGACCGCCAACTCAAGGCTGCCGTCGACGAGCTGCTGCGCGAAATCAAGTAGTTAGTTATCAGTTTTTAGTTGTTAGTTTTTAGTTGTTAGTTGCCGTTACTCGTAGCAACAACTAAAAACTAACAACTAACAACTAAAATCTAAAGTACGATGGAACCTAGTCTTATCTTTGGATGGGTGGCCAGCATCAGCATGGTCATGGGATACATACCGCAGACCATTCAGACCGTGCGCACCCGCAAGACCGACGACATCGCCATGGGCACATTCCTGCTTATGGGACTGGGTGGCTTGTGCTTCGCCATTCAGGGATGGCTCATCGGCAACTGGCCATTGTTCACCTGCAACGTGCTCACCACCACGATGAGTGCCATCATCTTCGGCATCAAGATCTATAACGATTATTTCAAGTCGAAGTGATTCGGTCGGTCATACACTATTGCTGGTTTGGCCGCAAGCCCCTGCCCGAGTTGGCCCAGCGCTGCATGGCCTCGTGGCACAAGCACATGCCACAGTGCGAGGTCAGGCGATGGGACGAGGACAACTTTGATGTGCATGCCGTGCCTTATACGGCCGAGGCCTATCGCCTGGGCAAATATGCCTTTGTCAGCGACTATGCCCGGCTGTGGATTCTCTACCATCACGGCGGCATCTATCTTGACACCGATGTCGAGTTGCTCAAGCCTCTGGACGACATGCTTGAGCAAGGCCCTTTCATGGGGCAGGAGCAGCCCGAAGACCCTAGCGACCGCGCGCTGCATTGTGCCATGGGATTGGGCATGGCCTGCCAGGCAGGGCACCCATTCGTGGCACGCATGCTGCAGCACTACCAGTCGGCGCATTTTGTCACCTGGACAGGCCAGCAGGGAGCGACCATCGTCGACACAGTGCGCCAGCTGATGGCTGACGAGCCCATCGAGCCTGTGGGCGATGGTATCGTGCGAGCGGCGGGATTTAACATCTATCCCTGGCCTTGGCTGTGCCCCATGAACTACTTCACGGGTGAGCTCAAGCTACAGCCGCAGTCTCATGCCATTCACCACTATGCCGCCTCATGGGTCGATGATATTGACCGGCAGACATTGCTGCAGAAGTTCGGTCGTCGCTTGCGGGCCGCGGCGGTGCGTTTAAGAAGCCTCTGAGCATCGGGCACACAACAAAAAAGGTTGGCAACGTTGCCAACCTTTTTCATGGGGTGAAATATGGGATTCGAACCCACGACCTTCGGAACCACAATCCGACGCTCTAACCAGCTGAGCTAATTTCACCATGTTTCACTTTTGCGACTGCAAAGGTAATGCCTTTTTCTGAACTGACCAAATTTTAGCGTAATTTTTTGAAAAAAATGACGTTTTTGGCCGCTTTGCCTGTTCAAGGGCTGTTTTTCACTCCACGAGTTGCCCCATGGCATAGACAGCGTTGAGCTCGCAGTTGTCGTCCATGATGAGGATGTCGGCATCCTTGCCGCGCTGGATGCTGCCCTTGCGGTCATAGATGCCCATGATGCGTGCAGGTGTCTCGCTGGCCATGCGCACGGCGTCGTGCAGCGGTATGCCGGCCTGCATGACCATGGTGCGTATCAGGCGGTCCATCGTGGCGATGCTTCCTGCCAGTGCCGAGCGGTCAGACAGCTTGCACACGCCGTCCTCGATGATGACACGCGGGTCGAATGCCTTGTCGCTGTCGCTGTCGGTCACGGCCAGCGCGTCGGTCACCAGGGCCGTGCGTTCAACCCCCTTCATGCGATGAACCAGCCGCAGGATGGGGATGGGGATGTGAATGCCATCGGCAATAATCTCGACGCTCATCCCGTCCAGCAGATAGATGCTCTCGACGGTGCCAGCATGCTTGAACTCACGCACGTTGTGGAATCCGGGCATGCCGTTATAGAAGTGAGTGGCATGGGTGTAGCCAGCGTCATAGGCTGCCTTGACTTCAGGAAACTCGGCATTGGTGTGACCAATCGAGGCCACAACACCCTTGCTGGTGATGTAACGCGCAAACTCCAGCGCTCCAGGCAGCTCGGGGGCGGCGTCCCAGCGGCGGACGCACTCAAAGTCCTCGATGACGTGCTGATACTCGTTGCGGTCGGGCAGGCGGATGATGTCGGGCATCTGGGCGCCAGCACGGCGAGGGTTGAAGTAGGGGCCCTCGAGGTGGAGGCCCATGATGGGCGTCCCGGGCTCACGCATCAGCTGGTCGCAGGTCTCGCAGGCGTGTTCCATCATGGGCAGGGTGGCCGATGACAGGGTGGGGAACATAGCTGTCGTGCCGTGACGCATGTGGGTGCGGGTGGCCGTGCGGAAGGCTTCCTCGGTGCCCTCCATATAGTCGCAGCCACCACCGCCATGGCAGTGGAGGTCAATGCCGCCTGGCACGACATTCATGTTATGGGCATCGATGGTGTGATCAACCTTGTCAAAGATATGGCTGCTGCGCGACACCTCGACGATGCGGCCGTCGGCAAACACCACCGAACCCTGATTGATCCACCCCTCAGGGGTCAAGATATGTCCGTTGTAGATTTGTGTTATCATCTCTTGTCTACTCCTGCGAAGTCTAAATTTCTAATTCCAGTGCAAATATAACGACAAAATCAATAAGTGAGATATAAAATAAACATAATTTTTGAATTATTGACAGATATTTAGGGTATTTGAGGTGTTTGAAAGTTACGGGAGCAGGTTCAACCTGCTCCCGCACAAGGTGTGGTCTTGTGAGCTATTTGCCCAACATGATGTTGATCACGGCGTTGACATCGGCCACATCCACGATGGTGTCGCCATCGGTGACATAGGCGCGGCCATCGTAGGTCTCAGCGCGGTCGATGCCCAGCATGATGTTGATGAGGATGTTGACATCGCTGATATCGACCGAGCCATCACCGTTGACATCACCCTTCAGAGCGGCTGACTGCCGGCTCTGCACAAAGCGCACAGCGATGCTTGAGGCATTGATGCGGTCGATGAACGTGATGGTAGTCTCGCGGCTGGGGATAGTGGCAGGTAGCGGGTCGCACGACACACGCAGCGTGTCGAGCGTGATGTCGCTCGGCGAGCCCTCAAAGCGTAGCCAATCGGCATCCACCTGTGGCAGGTCGTAGCCGAAGAGTGAGAAAATCTGCTGCTCGACCAGACCGCCCTCGGCTGGCAACTCGACCTCGTCGGTGCCCACAGGCAACAGCGTGATGACCGAGTGGGCTACAAGCGGCATGATGTAGAACGAGGTGTGGCTGCGCTCGCTGTCGAAGAATCCTGCGACTGGGCGCCACTGGTCACGCAGCTGCATGTAGGCCGTGCCGTCATGGTCGCGAAGGGCAGCCATGGCAAACGACACGTCGCACGAGTCGTTCCACTCGGGGATGCCATCGACGGTGATGAAGAACTCGTCGTCGACCACTTGCGGGTCAAACTCAAACATCGTGCCGCGCAGCGTCGTGCTGGTGCTGGTGGCCAGGTCGACCACACGCCACCACATCGACTCGCGTCGCTGGTCGGGCAGGCCGTTCTTGCTCGTGTAGAGGTGCACACCGATGTTGGCAATCTGATCCATCAGAGCCTCGGCGCTGGCCGTCTCGAAAAACACCACGGCGCCATAGACAAGAATCGGACGTGAGGGCTTGGAGAAGCGCTCACCATAGGCATTGATATTCATTCGGTTGCATCCGGGGAATTTGCCTTCGCCGTCCAGGTCGTAGGTCACAGGATAGTCATCGGGTAGGAGGTTGCTGATGTAGCCCTCATACTCGACCGACACACCGATGGAGTCGCGCGACGTGCCATGCTGGTTGCTCACATCCAGCGTCACGCTTTGCTCATACATGTGATGATAGGCCACAACGGGGTCAGGCTCGCTGGATGTGGCGGGGTCGGTGGCGGTGAAGTTCCATTGCCACTGGGTGGGGAAGCCCGACGAAGCGTCGGCATACTGCACCGGCACCAGCGGGCACACCATGGGCAGGTGGGTCTCGTCGTAGCGGAATGTGGCAGGGGGCAGGATGCGGGCAACGGGTGCATCGCCGGTCACGCGGACAAACCCGGGTTTGGTCAGCGAGCTGGTCTGTCCCTGGGCATCGGTGACGGTCAGCGTCACGTCATAGCTGCCGTCGCGGGTGTAGTAGACACTAGGAGCAGGATCGGACGAGGTGGCGGGTGTGCCGCCGTCCAGCGTCCATTGCCAGCTGGAAACCTCGCCACTCGACAGGTCGACAAAGTTGATCACCTCGCCAGTCTTGACATCGATGTGGTCAATCTCGGTCACGCCGGTCACACGCAGGCCGTCGACATAGTAGTCGGCCATGTAACCGCCGGTGCCGAAGGTGTCCTTCAAGCCAGGACCATAGGTCCATCGCAGTTGGATGGTCTGACCGGCCAGGGCGGCCAGTGGCACCTCAAGCGCATGCCAGCGCCAGTTGCCGGCACCGGTCTCTTGCGCACTGTTCCACAACTCGGTGCTGGTGGCGAAACCGTCGGTCGACGCAGTCAGGGTGAGCACGGCATAGTCGTTCATGTTCTGGCTATAACCCACCTGGGCATGCAGCACAGCGTTGGCAGGCACGTCAAGGGTTGGACTGGTGGCATGGGCGATGCTGCGGCGATAGGTCTGATAGGGGCCTTCGATAAACAGCGACTGAACGTCGTCGGGGTCGATGGCACTGTAGGCATTGTTGCCCGTCGACTGCTTCAGCTCCCAGCCGAAGTAGTCCTCGGCATCACGTCCCAGCGTCCAGCCTGTGGCGCCTGAGTCGAAGTTCTCGCTCCACACACTCTGCTGCGATGTTGCGCCCTGGATGCTGAAGGCTGCCTGCAGGTCGCCGGTGGCGACGTGGCGCGCCAGCGACTGGCGTGCTGTGGAGGCATGGTGGCGCTCGATGGTGGGTTGTTTGACTGCGGGTGCTTGACCTGCTGTGCGAATCACCTGTGGCAAACCTGCCACTGCTGCGGCTGTCATGGCCATCGCACCCAAGGCTAAAATAAATTTTCTCATGCTCTTTTTTGAATTAGATTGAAATGAAACTGTCTAAAGTAGTTCCCAGTCAGTCGTTAAGGCAGTTAAGACGATAGTCTTGTTGCTTCTTGTCAGTAGTTAAAGGAGTTAAGGAGTTAAAGGAGTTAAGACGATAGTCTTGTTGCTTCTTGTCAGTAGTTAAAGGAGTTAAGACGATTGTCTTGTTGATCTAAATGTAGGAGAGTTGTGGAGTAGTAGAGTAGTAAAGCCATTACATGGTTGCTGTGGGGACGTGTGCTGCCAATATGATGTATCGGCCCTACTACTCTACTACCTTACTTCTCTACTACTAAAACTGCCGTCTTAACTCCATTTAACTACATCAGAAACTTGGGGTTGAAACAAAACTAGAGGTTCTAGAAATCTAGAATATCCAGACCGTCTAGAGCCTCTAGCGTGATGTGATGTTGATAGGATTACTTCACAACCTTAGTGGTGTGAGTGGTGCCGTCGTTGAGCTCGGTGACAACGATGTTCACGCCGCTGAAGGGCTTGCTGCTCTGCATGCCGGCCATGTTGTAATAGCGCACGTTCTTCACGCCGATGGTCTGGATGTCGCTGATGCCAGTGGCAACCTCTTCCATCTCAACCTTGACATCGTCGATATACACTGCCCAGGGATCGGTCGAGTTGTCATGGAAACCGATGTAGTAGGTGCCTGCCTCGGCGATGTTATACTCGGCGGTGTGCTCGTCATAGAGGGCGGTCAGACCATTCTGTGCAACGGTCTCAAGCACCTGGCTAAAGTTGGCAGCTGCGCTGGGCTCGTTGGTCAGCAACACTTCGTAGCTGTCGCTGTAGCGGCCACTGTATCCCTTGGCTTTGTAAGTCAGCTTGAGCGTGCCCTTGGCGCAGTTCAGCGCGGGAGTGAAGGCGTAGTCGTCGTTTGATGTCGCAAAGTTGTCACACTTGAGCTCACCGTCAGCAATGGTCCATGTGCGCTCGGCACCGGCAGCACTCTGGTCATTGTTGGCGTTGATGATTGTCCACTGTGCATTGTCTTCGGCATTAGAGAAGTCGGTCTGATAGATCACTTCGGTTTGAGCCATTGCGGCACCGCCCATCATGGCGAGAACTGCGATTGAGAGTAATTTTTTCATCATAATGTAAATAGTTTTTTGGTTAGTTAGACAAAAATCGCTGCAAAGTTAGTGCAAAATTTGTGCAAGTCGAAAACAATGGCAAATTTTTTATCAGAATTAAATAATAATTGTCGCCACATTCGCGTCATTCGCGGTTTTATTAAGACATAAGGACATAAGAAACTTAGTGGTGATTGGATAATCTTGGCTGCGCCTCA
>DEKO01000175.1:0-16337 GCA_002353885.1 Porphyromonadaceae bacterium UBA2720 | reverse complement strand
CGGCTTGCACAAGATTTCGTGGTAGTCAAGATTTTTTATCAGGAATTTTAGGAATTAAGGAATTATTCTCTGCCACATTCGCGTGATTCGCGGTTTAAAAAGACAGAAGAACAGAAGGGCAGAAGATTCGCGCAATTCGCGGTTTTAAAAAAGCAGTTCAGTCAACTAAGTACTCGGGACTAAAAACTAAAGTCTGATTTTGGTTGTTTCTAAAAAACATAGTAACTTTGCCGCAAAAACCAAACACACTCCTGACAATGAACATCAAGATAATCACTCTGCTGGCACTGGCTGGACTGGCACTGACAGGGGCAGCACAGCAGGCCAACACATACACCGAGGAGCAACGTGCCATCGAACGCGAGGCCTACAACACTGCCCGCAGCCTCAATACTGTCGACTCCTGGGAAATCTTTCTCAACAACTATCCCGAGTCGTTCTATGTCGAGCAGGCACGCAAGATGCGTGACGCAGCCATCGTGCGCCGCTACTGCAACGACAAGATCACCCTGGCCGAGCTCACCGAGTATGTCGATGAAGCTGGAGCACATGAGCCTCGCATACGCCTGTTCTATGCCAATCTGGTCAACAACCCCACGCACAGCTACCGCTTCGAGCACATGGATGTGGGCTTCAACGGTTGCACAGGCCGCGTTGACGAGCACATCACCTTTGCCGACGGCAGTAGGGCGCGTGACTGCTACTTCATCTTCAACGACAAGGGCCTGCTGGTCAAGGCGTCCATCATGGGGTCGAAAGGAAATGTGAATGTCTCGACATTCGACTATGCCTACGACAACCTGCACGGCTTCGTGCTCAAGAGTCGCACACGCAATGGCGTGAAGAACGAATATGAGGCGTTCTATGACAACGACGACAAGCTAGACATCCTCTCCAGCCACAACGGGCAGAAGTGGGTGCTCACCTACAACGAGAGTGGCAACATTGCCAAGGTGGTCATCACCAGCGATGGCAACAATCGACGTACGCTGGTCTACAACGACGGATATATCATCCGCGAAGAGACGGCAGGACGGGTGCGGCGCTACCTCTACGACTACGACAGCGCCACGTTCAAGAAGTATCTCATCGGCATCAACGATGTCGTCGAGGGCGATGCTCCCGGCAGCGAGCGCAAGTTTGACTACCAGATCGACAGCAAGGGCCGCGTCACCCGCTGCGACATCAGCCAGGACGGCAAGCCCGAGATGACCATCACCCGCCGCTTCTCCAACTGATGATCATCCTTTTGGCAACAAAACAGAACCCCACATAGCCCGCTATCAGGGACAATGTGGGGCATTTTATATTCAACCTTTGCGAGGTTGAGTGCGGAGGGCGCAGACAAGTAGTCCATCACACCTGTATTGTAATTAATTGCTGCGTTTCGCTAACTCTTTGGTCGCGAGCGCTTCGTGGTTCAGCCAATGGGTGGCATCATTATTGCATGGTGTTGTTTTATGATAATCATTAGAATTGATGAACAAACTCGATAAACATCAATTGCAGCAGGTCAAAGACAGCAAGGTCTATCGGCTCATGGAGGGTCTGGAGCGCTATACCGACCGTTACTATCTTGACGCCATCATCGGCTTTATCCCCGGCTGGGGTGACGCTTTCTCGTTGTTGTGTGCAGCTCCATTTGTCTACTTCTCGGCGCGAGTGGTCAAGAGCGTGCCATTGACGCTGGCCATCATCAACAATGCCCTGCGCGACATCCTGTTGGGGCTGATACCCTTCTTTGTGGGTGACATCATCGATGTGTTTCACCGGTCCAACGTGCGCAACATGGCCATGGTGCGGGGTTTTGTCGACGGCGACGAGGCTGTCATTCGCAAGGTCAACCAACGTGCCTGGCAAGCCGCAGCCATCCTCATCGCCTTGTTGGCCCTGATTGGCTTGATGATTTGGCTGCTCATCAGCTTCGGCCAATACCTGTTCTCGCTGTTCTGACCCTTCTCAATGCAGGTTGTGCAAGCGTTTGGCTGGATTTGAAATCCGCCTTTTAAGTGTATAGTTACGAAATTTGTCGAAATCCAAGGCAAAAATCTTCAAAAAAGTGCTAAAATCCAAGGTAAAAAATCGCTAAAGTCTGCTAAAATCCAAGGTAATCGGTGGCAAGAAGCGAGATGCGAGAAACAAGAGGCGAGAAGCGAGAAACAAGAGGCAAGAGCCAGCCACGTGGCTGAACTCGCCTCTTGTTTCTCGCTTCTTGTTTCTCGCTTCTGAAATCAGAACTTGTAGTCGATGCCGATGCCTGCCACCTTGTTGGTGCGCGAGAACTTGTCGCTGCCGGCGGGCAGGGCGGGGTTGTTGAGGTAGTGCTCCTGGCTGCGGTTGTAGTCCTTGTAGGTGGTCCAGAAGTAGCCCAGGTTGAGCTTGACCTTCTTGCTCAGGTTGATGGCGCCACCCAGACCGATTGAGTAGCTGTCGCAAGAGAATGCGGTGTGGGTCTGGAAATCATCGCTCAAGCCGTAGTCGGTGTTCTGGAAGCCGTAGCTCACGGTGAACGTCTGGTTGATGTCCCACTCCACACCGGCCAGCACCTCGTGGGTGCCGTGCTTGAGGGTCTTCTGTTTGTCGTTGGCCATCTCAGCGTGCTTGTCGTCATAGAAGTGGTACTCGACCGTGCCGCGCAGCTTGTTGGGAATGAACTCATAGCCGGCTGCGACATAGAGCACGCTGGGCAGATCGTTGGGGGTGTTCACGCCATGCTTGTAAGGAGCCATGGCGGCCTCAAACTGCTCGGATGCTTCGCCCATGGCCGTAGCCTCGAGCGTCTTGGTGTCGTTCTCGATGTGCAGGTTGGTCTTGAACTCATATTTGGCGGCCAGCGTCAGACCCTTCCACTTAAAGTCGACACCGATGATGGGGGTCACGCCCCAGCCCTTCTGGTCGGTGTCCAGAGCGATGTGGGTCAGTCCACCCTCCTGTCCCAGCGCTGCGAGCATGGGAGCGTAGGCTGCAGCCTGCTCGGGTGGCAGGGTGGCCAGTGCAGCGGCGGCACGCTGCTTGAGCGCGTCGCCCAGGTTGGCGTTGAGGTGACCCTTGTAGTTGCCGTTGAACAGGTTGAAGCGCAGTCCTGCATACGCGCTCAGGTTGTCAAGAATGCGATAGGTGCCACCCAACTGGCCACCGAACACATACTGACGGCCCTTCATCGACGTGTCGATGGTATACATGTCGGGGGTGATGGCGTCGGCACCCACCATGGCCTTGAGCAGCGGCTGCGAAGCCAGCAGTTGGCCTGTAGTGGCATAGATGCCCGACATCACGGCCGCATCAAACATCGACAGGCCGTTCTCGAAGTTGCACTTGCCGCCGCCGCCGGTCACACCGAAGAAGGCACTGGCCACCCAGCGGTCCTTCTTGTAGGCTGCATACAGGCTGGGCAACACCGGTGCGGTGGCTTTGCCTTCATACTTGCGCACGGCGCTGTGGTCGGCGCTGGTGTAGGCAAACAACGGGAATGTGGTCTCGACATCACGAGTCTGGAATGCGCTCTGGATGTTGAGCGACAGAGTCCAGCCCTCATTGTCTAGCCAGGCTAGGCCGGCGGGGTTGGTGTAGACGGCGTCAATCTCGGTCGACGCTCCACGCGCCATCATGCGTTGGAAAGCGATGTGTTGGTTGGTGTTGTGCAGCAGTCCGCCTGCCCACGATGAGGTGGCGACTGTTGCAAGTGTCAATAGCGTGTAAATCTTCTTCATGTTCGGTTGTGTTTTTGTTTTAGGCTTGCGAAATTACTGCAACTTGCCGACACTGTGTCGCAAAATACCAAAAAAATGTCCAAAAATCCCAATTCCTGCAAATTGTGACAAAAATTAACACCCGCTGATTGTTAGCGAGTGTTAATTCTTTGGGGTTCTAGACAATCTAGATATGCTATTTATCTTTCTAAAGTAGCTACTTTTCGGTAGTTTTGAGTTTCGAGTTTCGGGTTTTGAGTTATGTAGTTAAGACGATACATGGTTGCGGCTATAGGGACTGCGCTCCCGTGCTGTCCGCCTCGACAAAAGGTAAATCTTTAATGAATAATGCAGAATGGATAAAGCAGAATGGATAATGCTGGTAATGTCTTAACTCCCTTTAACTCCTTAACTTCTTAACTACTTTAGAAACTTGAATATGCTAGAGGACAAATGAGTCAAGCATCCAGTAGGAGGCAATGCCCGCCAGATATCCCACCAAGGCCACCAGGGTTATATTGCGCACATACCACCCGAAGGTGATGCGCTCGATGCCCATGGCCACAACACCGGCAGCACTGCCGATGATGAGCATCGAACCGCCCACACCGGCACAGTAGGCTAGCAATTGCCAGAAAATGCCGTCAACGGCCATGTCGCCTGTCGGTGCGATGGGATACATGCCCATGCAGGCGGCCACTAGTGGCACATTGTCGACAATGCTCGACAGCACACCAATCACGCCTGTGACCAGATAGTGGTTGCCGCTCGAGACCTCATTGAGCCACCCGCCCATCGCAGTGAGCACATGAATCTCCTGCAAGCAAGCCACAGCCATGAGGATGCCCAAGAAGAACATGATGGTGCTCATGTCGATGCGGCTCAGCAGGCGGCTCACGCGCTTCTTGATGCCCTCTTTGTTGCGGTTACGCTTGTTGCCATAGAAGAGCTCGGTCGTGAGCCACACCATGCCCAGGGCCAGCAACATGCCCACAAAGGGCGGAAGTCCGGTCAGACCATGGAAGATGGGTACGAATATCAGACCACCCACACCCAAGAAGAACACGATGCGCTTCTCGCGCGTGGTCAGCTCGTCGGCCACTGCATCGGCCTTGCCCTCAGGCATGACCAGCTGGCCGCGCAGGCGGCGTTGTAAGATCAAAGCAGGAACCACCATCGAAACGAGCGACGGTACAAACAACTCGGTGATGACCCCCATGGCGGTAACCATGCCGCTGTTCCACAGCATGATCGTGGTCACATCGCCGATGGGCGAGAAAGCACCGCCCGAGTTGGCTGCAATCACGATGAGGGAGGCATAGATGAGTCGGTCTTTCTGCTCGCGCACCAACTTGCGCATCAACATCACCATCACGATGCTTGTGGTCAGGTTGTCGAGGATGGCACTCAGCACAAAGGCCAAGATGGCGATGCGCCACATCAGCGTGCGCTTGCTGGTGGTGCGCAACAGGTCGCGCACAAAGTTGAAACCGCCATTCTGGTCCACCACCTCGACGATGGTCATGGCTCCCATCAGGAAGAACAGCGTGGTGGCTGTTTCGCCCAGGTGGTGCTGGATGATGTTGTTGATGGTTGCCATCATTTGGCCAGGAGCAACGCCGGTGATATATTCCTCGGGTGCGATGGCAAAGATGGTCCAGCAAATGACAAACATCAGCAAGGCGATGGCCGCCTTGTTGACGCGCGTGAAGCTCTCGAGTGCGATGGCCGCATAGCCCAGCACAAAAGCCAGTATGATTGCCAGTGTGATGCCCGACATCGTGGGTGTATGTTTGGTTATAACCTGTTGTTACAGAAAATGCGCCGCAAAGGTAGTGCAAAATTTGTGAAAGTCGAATACAATAGCAAAAATTTTTGCTATTGTTGAGACGTAGCCAAATTTATCGCTTAAGTTTCTAAAGTACTTAAGAAGTTAAGGAGCTAAAAGGAGTTAAGACATTACCTGATAGCTATAGGGATGCGGCATGCCGCAAGAACTAGCGAGATGAGAGCGTAGAACTACAGAACAAAAAGGCTATCGTCTTAACTACATAACCACTTAACTCCTTTAACTTCCGAAAAGTAGCTACTTTAGAAAGTTAAATTTATCAAAACCGAGCGAAATGCAAAAAAGAAAACGAGTTTTTTCTTTTTTGCATTTCCGAGGTGCCGCCTACCTTGGCCGAAGGCAATGGTGCGACATTTCTCACAATCTAAACGGAAAAATGACCAAACTATTTTACTTTTATTGGCACAAATGTTGCAAGGTAGACAAGAAATGTCTAATTTTACACGCTCAAATCTCGTGCCAACGAGGGCCATGCCGAACATGTTCGGGCATAGCCGAGTGCAGCCGAGACTGTCGAAAACGCAAATTCAAACCTTTAAACACGATAGAATTATGATGAAAAAAGGATGTCTGATAGCTGTTGCTGTCGTTGTTTTGTTGGGTTTTGCCCTGTTCGGATGGGGCAAGGGCACCTATAACAGTATGGTCAAGTCGCAAGAGGGCGTTGAGGCCGCATGGGCACAAGTCGAGAATGTCTACCAGCGTCGGGCCGACCTGATTCCGAACCTGGTTGAGACCGTCAAAGGCTATGCCAAACACGAAAAAGAGACACTGGAGGGAGTGATCAATGCGCGCGCAAAGGCAACCTCGGTGCAGGTCGATGCAAGCAACCTCGACGAGGCCCAAATCAAGAAATTCCAGGAGGCACAGGGCGAACTCACCCAGGCATTGAGCCGACTCATTGCTGTGAGTGAAAATTATCCCGACCTTAAGGCCAACCAGAACTTCCTGGAGCTCCAGTCGCAACTAGAGGGCACAGAGAACCGCATTACTGTCGAGCGACAGAAGTTCAACGACACGGCTAGGGCTTACAACACCGAGATCCGTACGTTCCCGACCAACATCCTGGCTGGCATCTTCAATTTCGACCGCAAGCCCTACTTCGAGGCCGAGGCCGGTGCCGACAAGGCCCCAAAGGTGTCATTCGATTAATGCACAATGTATAGTCTAACGTCTAACTTGTAGTAAAGTAGTAGTGTAGTAAAGTAGTAAAGCCATCACATGATAGTGGCGGGAACGCATGCAGCAGCCATAATGTATCGGCCCTACTACTTTACTACTTTACTTCTCTACTACTAAAAGTAACGTCTAAAGTCTAACGTCTAAAGTCTGATAATCTAGGTGCCACTCGAAGATTTCATACCCGTTGAAGGTCAGCGGCTCATTGCCCAGGCCATCACCGAGGCCGAGCGAAAGACCTCGGGTGAAATATGTGTCCATGTCACCCCGCACTGCCTGGGCGAGACCATGCCGCAGGCCGAGGCCGTGTTCAATGCCAAGCGGCTCTACCTCACGCGCTGCCGCAATGCCGTGCTCATCTATATCGCCTACAAGGACCGCAAACTCGCCATCTTGGGTGACGAGGGCATTAACAGGCAGGTGGCTGATGACTTCTGGGACGATGTCGTCGACGTGTTGACACATCATCTCAAGCGGCATAGCCCTGTCAAAGGCGTTTGTGCTGCTGTGACGATGATTGGCGACAAGCTGCAAGAACTCTTTCCCGCCGACCGCGAGAATATCAATGAACTGAGCAATGAAGTATCCTACGATGACTGACAACAAGCGACTGTCAGCATTGGTGCTGACTTTGCTCCTATGCCTGTCCATGCTGGCACAGGTGCCCAAGCGACCCAATCCGCCACGGCTTGTCAACGACATGGCCAATGTGATGATCAATGATGCGGTGCTCGAGGACACGCTCGAGCGCTTTGCCCACTCGACCAGCAACCAGATTTGCGTTGTCACCCTGCACGACCTGCAAGGCTACCAGCCCGCCGAGATGGCCTACAAGATAGGGCAGGAGTGGGGCGTGGGTGACAAACGCTTCAACAACGGTGTGGTCATCCTCATCAAACCCAAGACGCCCACCAGTGGCGGCAAGGTGTTCATCGCCACAGGCTATGGCGTGGAGGGTGCATTGCCCGACGCACTGTGTCGTCGCATCATCGAGAACAAACTGATTCCAGCTTTCCGTACGGGTGACTATGAGGCCGGTGTGTGGGATGCACTGGCGGTGATGATGCCCATCCTCAAGGGTGAGTATGACGCCGAGGAATACATGGAGCAGGAAGATGAGATGGGCGCTGAGGACATCATTGCCATTGTCTTCTTCCTGGCCATCTTCTTATATATCCTCTATTGGAGCTCGCATGGTGGAGGCACTGGCACCGGCACTGGCGGCCGCAACACCGGCACATGGGGCGGTCCGCCCATCATCTTCACCGGTGGCTCGGACTGGGGCGGCAGCTCACGATCGGGTGGTTTCGGTGGCGGCTTCGGCGGTGGCTGGGGCGGCTTCGGTGGCGGCTCATTTGGCGGCGGAGGCGCCGGTGGGTCATGGTGATGCGCCGTTGGCTGATATATGGTGTAGCTGTACTGCTGGTTGTGTTGGCAGCTGTGGTCTACTTCACCTTCGATCCCTCGCAGGCCGGTTTTTTCCCGCGATGCACATTTCTCACCCTCACGGGTTACAAATGCCCTGGTTGTGGCTCGCAACGCGCGCTGCATGCCCTGCTGCATGGCGACCTAGCCACGGCATGGCACTACAATGCCGGACTGTTTTTTGCCATACCGATCATCATCGTCTATCTGTTGGGCGAACTCAAGCGCACCACCTGGCTGCGCTACTACCGCGCCATCAGCCAACCTTGGGTCATCTATGCCATCCTTGCCGCCATCATCCTCTGGTGGGTTGGCCGCAACATTTGCTAGGCAGATTTGTTTTCGGCGTTGATTTCGGGGCTGTCGGGCTTGTTGCGGGCGGCGCGCTGATAGGCGGCAGGGGTCATGCCCGTGAATTGCTTAAACGTGTTGTAGAAGTGTGTGCGTGACTTGAACCCCACACTCTGCCCGATAGCTTCGATGGTCAGGCCACCATACTGCTGTTGGTCACTCAATCGCCTGCAAACCTCTTTGATCTTGTAGTCGTTGATAAACGCCTTGAAGTTGCAGCCTTTCTTCTCGTTGATGACTTGTGACACATAGTTGGGATTTGCGCCGACCAGTCGTGCCAGTTGGTCGAGGGTGAATCCCTCGTCATAGATTTGTTGATGGCTCTCCATGACAGCGTAGATGCGCTGCAGCAGTTCGTCCTTGGCCTGCTCGTCCATCGGACTGCTCTTGTATTTCTCGGCCGGCATGTTTCGCTCTTGCTCCAGTGCCAGTAATTCCTGGTTCTTTTGGTAGAGAATGAGGTTTCGCTGCCTGGTGTTCAGGTAGTTGCGCCACAAGTATATCAAGGCAGCGATGACCATCAAAGCAAAAATGGCAACTCCTGCTATGACAAGGTCGCGCATGCGCTTCTGCGCTTCCAGATCCTTGACCTCCACGCCCATTTCTTCCAGTTCAATCAAGAATTTTTGCTGCTCCACGCTTAACAACTTGCTGCGGTTGATAAACTCATCCTTCGCCTCAAAATACTTCAACTTGTACTCCTTGGCCATCACCGCGTTGCCATGGGTTTCGTAATAGTCTTGCTTAAGCTTCAGACACTCAACAATAGCATCGTTCAAATTGTTATCGCGGGCAATGGATTCCGCTTTGTCCAATTCTTGTAATGCTTCTTTATCACGATTAAGTGAGAGTAATGTGAAGTATTTCAACACGCAAGTCATAGTTCGGTCGCGAGCCATGGCTTGAGGACTCTCGTCTTGTGGTAAGAAGTCATCTATTTGTGACATTAAGTCTAGCGCTTCTTGGTATTTTCCTCCGTCATATGCAATAACACAATCACATAGTCCTTGAAAATAGGACTTGAAACGGATATCATCAGGGCGGGCATCATTTGGGATCTCAAGTGCATGAAAGGTTTGGACCTCTCCCATAATCTCATGTACATGTTGATGTTTTATGGCGGTATAAGCCAAATTGCCGAATGCGATACAAGCTCCTAGATAATGACGGCTCTTTACGGATTGATGAAATGCTTCCTTAAACGCCTCTAGGACTTCCAGCTTATATGAAAAGTTGGTTTCCAAGTTTACTTGAATGCCTAGTAAAATAGCCATTGACCCATATAAATATGCCAACTTGCCGTCCAAGTCATTATTGATGGCTATTTCCTCGGCTTTCAGCATGTACCGATAAGCAGTTTGAAAGTCATAATAGTATTGAAGGTACAAATTTCCCGCTGCAGTAGCAGCACCACAACAGATTTCTTTTTCATCTATTGACATCTTGTCATTATATCTGTTAAACAAGATGATGTAACAAACCAAAGCACTATCTATTCTGTCGCTATGCCAATAGTTGTTACCCTTGGCAATCAAGGTTTTATTAGGCAGGTCTTTCCATTGGTCATAGTTCTGCATCCGCGCCGCCTCAGCAGCACGCCCCACCAGGCTCGCCATAAGCAGGGCAACAAGCAAAAGCCGTTTTTGGGTGATTCTGAATCTGTTCATTGCAAGTACTGTTGTTAAATGCTTACTTTAGAAAGGAGAAAATCTGATAAATTAACGATGAGAATTCCGTCATCGTTACGGTAGGTAGGCTGCAGCCCGCCTACAATAACAACCTTCTGAAAAGAGTCGCCTATATGTTGTAGTGAACGCAATTCCTGGTCCATTTTTTCTTGTGTAGGCATGGCGTAGGCCGATTGGACATACAACCTGTCATAGCCTTTGTTGCACACAAAGTCTACCTCTAGGTATTTCCGAGTACTGACCCCATGCTCGTTGCGTGTGTTCAGCGTTACTTGCCCGACATCGACTGAATAACCTCGTAATCGCAACTCGTTGTATATGAGATTTTCCATCAAGTGGGTAGGCTCGGTCTGCCGAAAATTTAGACGCGCATTGCGCAACCCCAAATCTTCGAAGTAATACTTTGCTGGTGTATCGATATACTTCTTCCCCTTGATGTCATAGCGAATGGCTTTCTCAATGATGAATGCATCCTGCAGCAAGTCAAGATACGACTTGATGGTGATTGAGGAAATGCTGCTGTTCTTGACCGACTTGAAGGTGCGCTGCAGTTTCAGCGGATTGGTCATGCCGCCGATGCTGCTGGCGACAATGTCAATCAGTTCGTCAAGTTCTTCATCATTAGTTAGCGAGTATCTCTCCTTGACATCTATAATATAGGTGTTAATGAACAGTTGTTTGAGATATTCCTCTTTCTGCGAATTGGTTGGCATGACTGTCGTTTGAGGCAAACCGCCGTATTGCATGTAGGACTGCAGAACTGCTTCGAATGCAAGTTCTGGACTAATGGAGTGATATTCGGCGAAGCAAAGAGGATGCACACGGACCTCATCACCCCTACCACGAAAGGTGGTTACTACATCTTTTGACAACAACTTGGCATTGCTGCCTGTAACATACAGGTCGACGTTGGCACGTTTGAGAAAAGTGTTGAGGACTTCTTCGAATTGGGGAACCAATTGTATCTCATCTAGCATCACATAGTGCATCTTGTCATCGGTGATGAGTGAGTCTATATGTTTCAGAAGCCGGAGCGGGTCACGCAATTCGATATTGTACAGGTCTTCAAGGTCTACTTTGATTAAATGTTTCTCGTCAACACCTTGACTTGTGAGATAGTTGGCAAATAAGTTAAAAAGCAGATAAGACTTGCCTGAGCGGCGCATTCCAGTAATGACTTTAACCATGCCATTGTGCATGCGATTGACAAGTTTGTTGATATAGATGTCGCGTTGTATGACCATATGATTAAAAATTTCTGCGTATATACGCAATTATTTTCAGCGCAAAGGTAAGACTTTTTCTAGACACACCCAAGCTTTCGTTAAAAATTTCTGCGTATATACGCAGATTTTTTAGCAAGACCTAAAGAAAGGCATAGACAAAACACCGCCTGTCCGGATTCAGCCAGGCGGTGTTAATAAATCTGCAAGTCCCCCTTTAGGGGGATTTAGGGGGCTTGCAGGGCTAGATGAGGGGGCTTACTGAATCACCTTGCGGGCGGTGCCGTCGCTCATCTTGACGATGGTGACACCACGGTGGTTCATGTCGACGCGCTTGCCATCGAGGCTATAGCGTGCCACTTCGTGGGCGTTGTCGCTACCGATGGTGGCGACATTGCTGTATGCCAGGTCATCGATGCGGAAGGCGGGACTGATGACCTGCTCCTGCCAGTTGCCGGCAGCGTCGGTCAGGCGAATCTTCAGGTCAAACCAACCGTTCAGCGCCTCGCCCGTCACGCTAGACAATGAACCGCGGAAGAAGTTGCCAAAGCCCGGCAGGAAGAATAATTCTGGGATTTCCTCCACCTCCAGTTCATTCCAGTTGTCCTCGCCATAGGGGGCATAGGATACCTCAACAGTGGGAGCCTCATCGCAGTCAAACCAACCGAAATAACGCTCATTGTTGTAGTGGTAGTCAAAGTCACCACAAGCAAACTGCAAGAGTCCTTCATCGGCTTGCGCAAAGCGATTGGTCACCATATCTTCGGTGCTGCGCAGTTGCAGCATACGCATGGTGGGAGCGATGGCATCTTCTTGAGTCTGGTCGAAGTGGACCTCCATGGTGTTGCAGCCCGTCATGTCGTCGATTTCGACATTGGCATTAACAAATGTCGCATCAATCACGCCCGCAGGTACTTGCTGTTCAATCATGGCTTGTGCAAGACTATCGAGTTTGAAGTAGTCGTTGCAAACTTCTTCACCGTTATATTTTAGGCTCATCGTCAGCGCGTCCAGGTCGTTCATGCGCAACTCACCCAACTGGCCGTAGTAGTCACACGACAGTCCCAAATAGTTGCCACCTCGCCATTGGTCATAATGTGTCTCGTCACAGAACGAGCCCACCGGCACAGTCGTGCCCCAGTCCAAACCTTTCTGCCGCTTATAGAATGAGAATGCGGGGTGGGCAATGGCATTATAATCTCTCTTCTCATTGACAACACCGAAGGGTTGGAAAGGTTGTCGGGAACCCAAAAGTGCATGTTCTATTTGGCCTTTGCAATAGTAATAAATTTCTCCATCTTTTATAACCATCGGTTGTGCGACAATCATAGGAATTTGGTAAGAGGTGTCAGTGACTTCGACGATATCGAAAGTGCCATCTTCGTGAAAAACGTATGAGTTGTAAGTGTTTATCAGCATGTGCAAGTTGTCGACATACCAAAAGCGGGCCAGCACATTACCCTCATCTTCCCCGTATGGGTTGTTAAGATAAACATCTAAATCAATCTGGTCTTCTCCTTCACAGGCATAAGCGCCATCAGTCATTTCGCCATTATGATGGCTTTTATATGTATACTCGGGATATACATTGATGCCTCTTGTGTCAGTGTTCTTTCCCAGGATGGACACTTTGTAACCCTCGGTGGAGTGTATATAGTCTGCTGGATTGTTATCAATCTTTCCGACATGGACACTTTCGGGATAGAACTTGTTGACGTAGAATGTATGATTAGTAAGGTCAATGTTTGTCTTTGCTATTACTATCGAATAGCGTTCACTCACATCATTAATGAATAAATCACAATAACTCCCTGTCTTATCGTCTTGCAAACCACCAAAAATATTGCAATCGCATAAGAATTTTTGCCCGTTCCCAAAGAAATTGAAACTAATAATTGTTACATCAATATTTCCATCCTCGGCTACCACCCACTGATTGTTCTCGTCGAGGTATACTAAATCATGCTCGAAACGCTCACCATTCTCATTACGAGCCACACACTCTACCTTATTTGTTATTTCATCTGCCCGAATTTCGATGACAGTATCTCCGGTAATCTCTACCTGTTCTTTGATGTGGAAAAGCTCCAAGCCTGTTTTTTCAGGTTCGATACTAAAGAAGGTGCTGAAGATGTCGTATGTACCAGGCGGTACACTGCCTATGAATTGACCTGTCTGCCAATCCATATCAATGCTGTACCGATTGTTCTCGTCGTAAATATAAACGCCAAATCCAGGGCGATAAACATTTTCATCATAAACAAATTGGCAAGTCACGTTAACCATCTGCTGGTTCTCTTCCGCTTGTTTTGACTGCTTGGGCATATACACAGTTGAATACGGGTTTTGGAAGACATCATATTGGGTCATGTCAAGAGTGGGCTGGCTAAACATAAGTTTGCCGGCTTTGTTGGCGTCGGAGCCAACGGGGTTGTTGCGGATAATGACCTGGCTGCTGGCAAAGATACTCGCCACCATCATGACCAGGGTCATCATCATACATCGGATTCGTTGCTGATCTTTCATAATGTTGTTTTTTAAAGGTGAAAAAATGAGTGATTGAAAACGTTTTCGAGTGCAAAATTACTGCCGCCTGGTGGGGCGACCAAATTTTTGGGCACAGGAAATGTGCCGCTTTACACAACGGCACAAAACTCACCCTTTCGCTCTCCTTGTCCATGTGCTATTTTATATAATCAGACACCGTATTTTGCAGTAAATCAGCATCTTATAATTGACGAGGAAATTTTGCATCATTTTTGTGTCTTGTGCGAGTTTTTGGGGGTATAATAAAAAATCGCTCACAGCACGGTGAGCGATTTTTGTTGTGGTTGCTGTGGATCAATACTTAGTTAATAATTAATTTAAATATTTGAAAATCAATGAGTTATTTTAACATCATATAACTAATAAAATTTGGTCAAGTGCCTGATATTCAGTAACTTAGTGGTCGCCAAACACTGCTAAGATATGAGATATATTTCAGAAGCACTCGACCAATATACGGGCATCTGCAAGGAGGCCTTGCAGGATTGCGCGTCAAAGTTAAGCAAAAGTTTTGAGTCAGTCATCATCGAGGTACTACTTTTATACATGGTCATACCAGGCAAGATGAACTTCACCCAAATGGGCCGCTACGGCAGGCACTGCGAACAGTGCTACCGCCAGAACTTCGGTCGCCTTCGCTCGAAGAGCCTGAACTGGCTGCGCTTCAACGCCGCCCTTGCCCTGCGCTACTTCGGCACCGAGGGTCGCAAGGCCATCGCCATCGACCCCAGCTACATCAGCAAGGCGGGCAAGAAGACTCCGCATATCGGTCGCTTCTGGTCGGGGTGCGCGGGCGCGGTCAAGCACGGGCTTGAGATCATGGGGCTGGGGCTGATAGACATCGATGCCCACAACTGCATGATGCTGCGTGCCCATCAGACACCGGGCAACTTCGAGCTCAAGAAACGCAACAAGACGCTGGTGGACCACTATATAGCGGTCATCAAGCGCTACCGCAAGGAACTTCTCAAGCTGACCGGCCTTGTCGTTGCCGACGCCTTCTTCTCGACCCGCACCTTCTATGAAGGCATCCATGCACAGGGCTTCCACCTCATCAGCCGCTTCCGCGACAATGCCGTGCTGTACTACCTCTATCAGGGAGGGCCAACCGGTAAGAGGGGGCGCCCCAGGATAAAGGACGGAAAGATCGACGTCAACAAGCTCGACTTGTCAAGGATGATACCCGTCGTCGTGGACGGACTGCCGGGCAGGGCCTACACGCTGCTGGCCTACTCTAAGGCGCTGAAGTGCACGGTGCGGCTTGTCATCTGGATCATGCCCACAGGCAAGCACAAGCTGTTCTTCTCCACCGACACCTCGCTCACGGGCGAGGAAGTCCTGGACTTCTACAGGACAAGGTTCCAGATCGAGTTCTGCTTCCGTGATGCCAAGCAGTATTGCGGGCTGACACACTCGCAGGCAAGGGATGCCAACAAACTCGACTGTGCATTCAATGCATCTTTCGCCTCGCTCAACGTGGCAAAGGTCATGATGAAGGAACGGGGAATGGAATATTCCATGTCCAAGTTCAAACTGCTGATGACCAACACGTTCATGGCCAAGCGAATTCTTGACGTGTCCCGATACCGACCGAACCAAACTTTAATTAGTCATATTTTCAATGAACTCTTTGGCGGCGCGGCATAGTGCCGTTTCGCCATATATCGATTTTTTAACGAACTATTGGTGGATGGGTCAGGCACCCATCAGCGACATCTGGATGAGCGAGACGAGCGGCTGCAGGGCAAGGCCAGCCACGATGGTGCCGATGCACCACCAGGCACTCACCTCGCTGTAGTGCTCGGCAGCTGCGATGTCGCCCTCGTAGTACTTCTTCGACACTTTGTTGGCATAGATGATGGCGACAATGCCGAGCGGCAGGCAGCACAAGATGGTGCTGATGATGGCCCACACCATGTTAGTCGGCGGGCAAGCGGGGTAGGGCGCAGACTGCTCGCTGGCTGCAGGTGCTGGCTGGCCCATGGCAGGTTGTTGCATCGGCCGGCCCATGACCACTGGCTGTTGCACAGGGGCGCCCATGACTGGACCTTCGACAGGCGTGCCCAGCACTGGCTCGTCGATGGGTGTGCCGGTTATGGGCTCGGGTGCGGAGTCAGACTCGGGCTTCAGCGGAGGCACTGCGGTTGCTGCTGTGTTGTTGTTGGGCAACAGGTGTGCCAACTCGGGCACTTCATTCAGGGGCTTCCAGTCGTCGAAACCTGCGCTCCACACATAGGTCTTCTCGCTCAAGGTCATTAGCTCCAGCTGGTCGAGGGTGAGCGGACCGGTCTGCTCACCGTCCTGATTAATCCAGTATTGAATCTTATCGCTCATTGTGTACACATATTAAAGATTGGCACAAAGGTAGTGCAAGTTGAGAGAAAAA
>DEKO01000166.1:181-4002 GCA_002353885.1 Porphyromonadaceae bacterium UBA2720 | reverse complement strand
TGTATTCAGTGTGAGACAATTGCTGCCAGGCAGAATCTTAAATCAAAGATATCGTGCCAGTTGCTCGGCGATGATGCCAATGCGGCGATAGCTGAACAGACGGCACAGGCGGTCGGTCAAGCGGCCATACTTGCGATAGAAAATGTTGAATGTCAAGTAAGCCAGCCGCTGACGCGGACTGCGGGGCATTCGGCGCCAGATGTTTTTCCAGCTGTACAGCTCGCGGTAAATCCACAAGTAGCCGTCACGCAGCTGCTCGGCAGTCATGCCCTTGGGCTGGAACACGACATGGGCAGTGTTATAAAGTGAGAGGTCGGTGCAGGTGATGCGGCACTCGGCCTCGAGCTGGTCATAGAGCTTGGTGCCTGGATAAGGAGTGAGAATATGCGAGGTGACGGTCTCGATGCGTTGAGCGACAATCCAATCAAGTGTTTGCTTGAATACATCCGGAGTGTCTTCATCGAGTCCGAACACAAAACTGGCGTTAATCATGATGCCTCGGCGATGAATCTCGTCAATGGCCTGCTCATAGCGAGCGCGGTCGTTTTGTACCTTGTGCACACTGCCCACCGAGGCCGCATTGATGCTCTCAAAGCCGATAAAAAGCCCCTGACATCCACTCTCGGTCATAAGGTCGAGCATACCCGGAATGAAAGCCACATTAATCGATACTGCAGCATTCCATTTGATGCGCAGTGGTTTTATCGCCTCGAGCAACTTCCGCGTCCAAGCAGGATCACCGATGAAGTTGTCGTCGATAAACATGATGTGCTTCCGTCCGATAATCTGGATTTCATGCACAACGTCGTCAATCTCGCGGTGAATGTAACGATGTCCGCCGAAGCTGTTGTAGCAGAAGTCGCACTTGAAAGGACAGCCACGGCTAGTGTGCATGATATTGCAATAGAGGTACTTGTCAGCTGGAATCAGGTTGTAGGCCGGTGAGATGATGTCGCGGCCCGAGAAAGCCGGCGAACAGCGATAGACTGGCCGCAGCTGCCCCTGCTGCAGATCGTGTATCATGTCGGGCCACGTCCCCTCTGCCGCACCAATGCACAGCACATCAAATAGCCCCTCAGACACTGTTTGACTGGCCGTGGTGATGTGCACGCCGCCAGCCACAACCGGGATGCCACGCTCGCGGAACGGGCGGGCTATCTCGGCAGCACGCGGCAACACATCGAGTGAGACCATGATGCCCACGATGTCGGGCGAGTCGTAAGTGATTGGTTCGACATTCTCGTTCTGCACCACCACGGTGTGCTCATCACGCAACAAGTTGACAATGGTGTACAACCCCAGCGGGGGCGACATGCGCACCTTAAGCCCGGTGTCCATGGGCCGCATGAGCATGCGCGGTTGTATGAGCTTGATGTACATCCTCTGATAATACTTTTTTCGATATATCTCACAACGCGATCAAGGTAACCCACAGCCGTAATCAATCCAGTTCGTTTCGCAGATATTGCTTGGTCTTCTTGAGTAATTCGCGCGCTTCTTCATGGCCTTGCGCGGCAGCCTTGGACAGATAGTGCTTGGCCACTAGCCAGTCGAGAGGCACACCGTCACCATGATAGAAACTATAGCCCACAAGATACTGCGCCTCCATGTCGCCATTATTGGCACGATTGAGCAATTCCTCAGAGATATAGGGGATATTGCTTTCGAGCTTGAATTTAACAGGCAGCGCAAGGCTCACGTTGACGGGTTTCCCAGCCACCTGCCCTGGTTCGAAGTTGCCAATCATGCTGCACACTCTCACCACCTCGGCATCCAGTTCGGGCGAGATTGATCGCAAGACCTTCACCTGGTCGACATGGCCTGTCTTGGTCACCACAAATTGCACCAGGCAAGTGCCCTGCAGCCCATTACGGAAAGCATCGTCGGGATAATCAATCTCGCTCGTGATGTAGTTCATCAGTGCTTCGATGCCACCGGGATATTGCGGCATCACATCGGGTCGGTCGGCCGATTGTTCAGTAGGAATTCCATTGTTTGCTGGTGATCGGTCATTGCCACCCCAAGCGTTCGTGGCCAGACTCAGCACCAGTGCCACGGCCACTGATTTCAGTAAACTAGTTTTCATATCAGTTGAATGATTGTTGGTTGTCGACAAAAAACATGCAAAAATTATGCCAACAATGTAGTGACATACGGCCATGACATAGCGACAGATGCCATGACTAGGAGGTGTAGTGCCATCAGTGCCACAGCCGGCCACTTACCCCACAACTTCCGCTGAAGCCACAATGCTAGCATATTAGAACCGATGGCGCCAACAAATCCCACCACATAGACGATGATGTTGACATGATAATAAGTAGTGTGCCAAATGTCGGCCAAATGATAAAGGTCCTTCACGCATTGGTCGAAAGCCGCTTCAAGTGGCAAAGGATAGGTCGTGCAAATGACCCAGAACACCTTGCCATAGGCCCAGAGCAGCAGACTGGACAATGCGGCAGCCAACCAAGAGGCAAGCGACGGTTGCCGCTTGACCACCAGCCACGACTCCACAACTAGCCACAGTGCCGATGCGGCCACCAGACCAGCTTGCACATAGTTGTTGCCAATGACACAGAACTCTTTGTAGGTCAAACCCAAGGCATAGCCTACAGCAGCCATAAAGGCGCAACAGGAGCCGAAGAGTGTCACTAACGGAGACGTGCTGGTGAAGAGCGACATCGCACAACCCAGCAACAAGAAACCGGCAACCACAATGGCCACAAACCATCGCAGCGGCATGCGCCACCAGATGGAGCATGCCACAAAGGCGTTGACCACCACGATGATGGCACTGAGCAGCACTTGTAGGTTATTTCCAAGATAGTTCTTGATGTAGCCCAACGCATTATTAGTCAGGAGGTCGTCAACTGCCGGCAGATAGCCACAGAACCGCATTGCAGCCAGCATGAGCACAATGCAATAACAAAGCGCGGCTATCGTCACCGCCACTGAACCGGCTCGAGTGTCGCGCACCACCCTCCACAAGGCAGCACCCATCACCACCGCACCCGCAAAAATCGCAATAGTCATCATCATTCAATCAATTTGATTATACGAGTTGTTATAAGAAAGTGTAACAATGGTAACTTAAAGCAGACGGCGGTAGTCAATGCCTGGTTAACGACGAATTCTTGCCATTTACACTGCAACCATTGCTTTGGCATTGCTGTCAGGACGGATCAGAATATCTTAAACCTGAAGTCAAAAGTGTTAAAGGTTAAGGTTGGAGCCTCACCCCGCCCCAGCCACCCAGCCCCCTGAAGGGGGAGGAGGGGAGGATAACCCAGTTGCTACTAACAACTAAAAACTAGAAACTGACAACTAACAACTATATCAACCTCTAACCTTCAAATTTCTAAAGTTTTAGAAACTTAAATTAAACTCACTACCATTTGGCGAAACATCAATCATTACTTATGTCGGATTATGGTAGGCCCAGAGCAGGATGGGACGGTCGCTGGCCGTAATGATTTCACTCAGGCGGCGCACTTTGCTTGACTCAATGGCAAAGCATCCTTGACTCAAGCGTGGGTTGAGACGCAGATGGCTGCCGCGACGACCAGCATTCTCAGCCCAACCATGGATGAGGATGCTGCGGCGGCTGGCATTGCTGTTGGCCCGTCCGCTCTTGCCCACCAGGTTGATGCTGGGCGTGCGATACTGCCCCACCCTGCCCGTGGTGTGGCGGCCTGCCGTATGAAATTTCCCCAGGCATGAGTTATTGCTACCTGGGCGGTTACTGAAAGCCGGACGACTGTCGGTACTGCCTGCACCGGCGCCATGCATGCAAGTACTAGACAACACAGTCTTGCGCGCCT
>DEKO01000166.1:0-151 GCA_002353885.1 Porphyromonadaceae bacterium UBA2720 | reverse complement strand
TAGAGGCGAAACCGAGCCGGGTCGCCCGAGGGTTTGTTGAAGTCCACCAAGATGACATACTGGGTGTTCAGCCCATGCGAGGCCGTGTAGCGGCGGGCCTCATCGACGCGCTGCTGAAAGGTGAGACTGTCACCATACAACGACAGATAGA
>DEKO01000111.1:21544-24169 GCA_002353885.1 Porphyromonadaceae bacterium UBA2720 | reverse complement strand
GGTCGCGAGCACTTCGTGGTTGAGCTGATAAAAAATCCTTCTAAATCTGTGAGAATCTGTGATGATCTGTGTGAGAATTTATCTGCGTGATCTGCATGAAAAAAGTGCTCGCGGTCGCGAGCACTTCGTGGTTCAGTGTGGGTTCTGTGTTTGTTGGCCTGGAAATGTGCCGTTGCCATGTTTACTACTCGGCGACGTACTCCATGTGAACACGCTCCCAGGTGATGGTTCCGTCTTTGGCGACATTGACTCGCACCAGGTAGTCGCCGGGATCGGGACTGTTGCGCTCGCTCATCGAGTCGAGGGTGATGTAAGTCACCCAGTTATACTCCCGCTCTTCCCATGCATGGACATGTCCACAGAAAACGAGGTCGGCATTCCACTTCTCAAATTGGTTGAGCAGGAAATAGGTCTCCTCGCGCGGGAAGGTCGAAGCGAACTGCCAGGATGAGGGTCTGAAGATGTTGGTGTGGCCGAACACGAAGGTGTTGCGATAGGTCCGCCCAGCGTCACCATCGAGCAGACCTTGCTCGATGAGGTTGACTTGCAGCTTGCCCAATGTGCCACTGGCTGTGTCGAGAAAGATGAAGTGATCGGCAATGGCATAGCCTTCCTCGTCATATCCGACCCAGACGTCGAACTCATAGAACGAGGAGTGGAAGATGTTGCTCCACATGCCCCAGCCATTGTGAGTGAGGTCGTGATTGCCCACCACAGGGAAGAATGGGAAGCGTATTTCGTTATAATCAAAACCGATTGGGTCGCCGGGTTCGTCTTTACGAAACCAGTGGCCATTTTCTCCTTGCTCATAGTTCTTGACAACATAGCGCTCCTTGGCCTTGGCGATGAGCGAGTCGAGCGTGATGTAGTAGGCCGCCTTGGTGTCGGCGATGTCGCCCAGGTGACAATACATCAGGTCGTTATGCTCTAAGCCTATGGCAAACATCTCGTCCATGCGTCCGGGGTCGGTGGTCACGTGGCTGTCACCGCCCACAATGAATGAGTATCCGTTGTCGCCCACGTGGAAGTCATTTTCGGCATTTTGGAGATATTGCTTGTAGTAGAGTTCTGACATCTCGACACGGTCTTCGACACCGGTTCCTGCCATGAGCACGCCTTGGGGACTCACTTTCTCGCATGATGTTTGCGTCAGAGCAACTGTTGCCAAAAGGGCAATGAAAAGTATGTTATTAGTCTTCATGGGTGATTACATTTTATATTTCAAACCTAACTTAACTGATGCCTCATATCGGCTGGCCAACTGGCTGAGGCTGCCAGCGGGACGCACGTTGAACTCGCCAAAGAGCCGAATCTGCTGATTGATCTTGGCATACCAGCGCAGTCCCCAGTTGATGTTCCAGTTCTCGTAGTAGAAGTCATCATAGTTGCGGAAGAACAGGCCGACGTTCCACGGATTGCTGCGGTGACGGATGTTTGCTCCCAAACCGAAGGTGAGTGTCAAAGGCTCGGTGTAGCCCCAACCTTGGTCCCACGTGTGGTTGTGATAGTGGATGAGTGATTCTCCGAGTCGGATGTCAACGTAGGCCGACTCCCAGGTTGCCGACAGGTTGAACGTAAACTCGCCGAACCCATACTTGGCATAATTGCTGAACATCACGCGTCCATCGAAGTAGATATTACCATACTTGACTGGCAGGCGATATCCACCATGTGCATCGACCGAATAGAGTTGTTTGCCAAACTGTGCTTGAGCAGCACCGCCGACATGCCATCGGGGTGTCAAGTGGCGGTCATAGTAGGCAGCCAATCCACCGAAGGCATCGGTCACCACATTGGTGCCACCCATTACATAGCCTGAAATCTCATTCTTGTATTCGCCATCGAATGGTTTCTCGGCTAGGTAACTATTCTGAGCCATCGAACAAATCGATATCGTGGCACAGAGCAATAGCGTAAAGAAGGTTTTATTCATATAAGTTCATTTAAGTGATTATGTCAGAATGAAATGCAGAATGCGCCCCCGAGTACCCACTGGTGGAGCGACTTCTTGGTGCTGGACACTGCCGGGCGGGTCATTTCCCAGCCCCCAATCGACATCAAAGTGACGGCGTCGGGCGACAGAGCGGTGAAAATCTCCAGTGGATTGTAGGTGGCAGTGAATGTCTTGCGGGCATAGTCGTAGTCGCAGAACACGCGCCATGAGAATGAGTTCTTGTGGGCATAGGTCAACGAGATGCCGGTGCCAAACTTCATGGAGTTGGTTGCACCGATGTTGATGTAATTCCACTCGTGAGCCGCCATCTGTCCGTTGGGCGTGAACATGGGCTGTGTCTCGTCGTCCAAATAGGCCAAGTTGAAATCATATTGATCGCCGGCATAGGATGCCTTGATCTCGATGTCGGTCATCACGCTGCGTCCCACCAGCACCTTGCTGCCCAAGGCGAATCGCGATGACAGGGGCAAACTGAAGTAGACACCTGCATCGGCAGCAAACTCGGTGAGGTGGTCACTCTCAATCACCAGGCCGATGTTCTGGATTGACTGCTCGAGCAAGGGGTCTTTGAAAAACTTCTGGATATCTTCTTCCTCGCTCAGGGCAAACTTGCTCCAACCATTGATTGGCGTAGCCTTGACGCGCAAGCGACCGCCCACACCGATATAGGG
>DEKO01000111.1:21197-21534 GCA_002353885.1 Porphyromonadaceae bacterium UBA2720 | reverse complement strand
TGAAGAAGTAGGCACCCTCGGCACCGACGACCGTTGCCGAACGGAATTTGAGCTTGAGCGGCTCGGGTTCGCCAGTGTCGTCATCACTGATGTCCTCCTCATCTAACAGGTCATCTGGTATGTCGAAGTTAAACGGTGGCAGCTCTAGGTTCTTATTGCCCAAGCCAACACCCATCGAGATGGAGAAGAACGATGGGTTCTTGCGCAGGTCGGGGTAGTAGGCCATGTCGTTTCGCATCAGGCCTCGTCCCTTGAAGAGGATGTCCATCAGGCCATAGCCCAGCTCGACCGACATGATGCCGATGCCCGCCCCTGAGAGCACATCGCTGATCCAGTG
>DEKO01000111.1:3862-21176 GCA_002353885.1 Porphyromonadaceae bacterium UBA2720 | reverse complement strand
TTGTTGAGCACGCGCATCACACCGGTGGCAGTGGCCAGGGTGTAGGCTCCCACCGAGTACCAAGGCGAGCGCGTCAAGCCATACTCCTTGTGCAAGATGGTTGCGGCCATGAACGCCGTGGCCGTGTGCCCTGATGGCCATGAGTTGCGGGTCGACCCATCGGGGCGCATCTCGCTGGCAGTGTACTTGATGCCGTTGACCAGACCAGCCATGATGGCAGCCGACGCAGCCGATGATGCCCAGAAACGCGGCCAGTCGCTTCGGCTCTCGACGCCGCCGATTTTCAGGCCGATGGTCAGTGCCAGGGGCACATATTGTGTGTAGTTGTCAATCTCGTTGTGGAAGTTGTACTTGATGAGTCGGATGCGCGTGTTGGGGTTTTTGTAGTTTTGCTGGAATCCCACTTTCTCGTTCTTGGCAATCATGCCGGCAAAGAAGACGGGAATGCCCACCCACGTCTGGTCCTGCCAGAAGGTATAGGGCTTGGTAGCAGGATTGGTGCGGCTCTTGATGAAATTGAAGTCTGGTGCCTTGGGTGGCTCGTAGGTCTGTAACGTGAGGGTGGGGGAGTCCTTTGAGTCGTCGTCGGATGTCAGGACGGGGGCTTCAGCAACGGTTTCGGCTATGGCTTGGGTTGCATCAGCCTCAGGTTCAGCGACGACGGCGCACGTCGAATCGGCCTGCACCGGCTCACCGACGGGCACAGCCTCTTGCGCTTTGATCACCCAAGTTGCCCATAGCATGAGCAACATGGCCAACGTCGTTCGTTTAGTCATCATCTGTTTTATTTGTTAAGTTCTTTTTCGAAGAGTTTGTCAATCTGGCTCTGCACATTGGGTGCCAGGACAGGGATATGATGTACTTGCTCAAACTGCTTGAGCTCGCGGATGTCCATGTCCACCTTGTTATCTTTGCGCAGTTGCTTGTAGTCCTTCTTGTCAAGATAGTCGCGGTCGGTGGTGTAGGCCTGGAGCAAAATCATGTACTGCTTGCCACTCGACGCATGATGCCCGACGACTTGCAGCTGTCGCATGACAAAGTCGTCGATGCGCGAGCGACCCTCACTGTCGATGCGATAGACTTCATAGTAAGACTCTTCAGAGGCGTGCCTCTTCTTCTTTTCCTCTTTCGGTTGCTTGCCTTTGGCTGCAGCCTTGGCAGCTTCCTCGGTGGCCTTGACATGGTCAGAATAGGCCCACATATTGAACGATGTGGTCCTCTGCTTGGCAATGGTGTCGGTATCGATATAGCCCAGCACACTGATTGTGTCGCTCACGATTTGGCGACCTGGAGCACCTTCGGCTATCGACAATTTGCCTTCGGTCTGATATCTGAGCAGGCGCTGATAGGTCGACTCTTTTTTGATTTGTCCCAGTCTGTCAATGTATCGGCCGATAATCGTGCTGATCAGGAAACGGATGAGTCCGTTCTCGCCTTTGGACAGGCTGCGAGTCTTGGACTGCGTCTTCTCTTTGGCGAACTCGTAGGTGTTGTCAATCACACCGCCTCGATAGTAGATGGGTCCGTCGTCATCGAAGTAAATCAATCGATAATAGGTCTGCACATATGCCAGTTCCTTGGGTTTGACCTCGATGTCGGGCAAGTTGAAGTCGACATCTTGCATCACGACACGTCCATCGACGATGTCGGCCAGACGGATGGTGATGTCCTCGAATGCGATGTGCGACAGGTTGAGCACAGCATTGCCCTTAGCGTCATCTAGCCACCCCTCGGTGTCGGTCGATCCGACAAGGGCACCACGCTCGTTGGTGACGCAGACATAGGCAATGGGATTGCCATCAGTGTCAATCACTTGTAGTCTCTGCGCCTTCATCAGCACTGCCGACACAAGCATCAATGTTGTCAATACAATCTTCTTGAGCATATTCTATTGTTTTATTTTTCGCATGAATGGCTTGACGGCGCCGGCGTTCACTGAAATGGCCGACGAGGTAGCCCAGACCGAGGGGAACAGCAGCCAAGAAAAGCATGATAATCGCGGTCACAGCCATTTCGGTTAAGAGACGAGGCAGGTCACTCTTGGCTCGTGTCGTAACCTCATATACCGCGGCAATGGTGATACCCACCATCAGAGCTCCATACCAGCAAAGCAGCGTACGCCATGCGGTAGCCCACCATCCATAGCCAAACAACTGGCGATAAGCAATGAGATAATAAACCACGGGTATGCACAAAACATACGGCACCTCAAAACTGTCTAGCGCAAGGAAGATGATGAGCAAGATGCCCATGAACACCTGAATAAAGAATCCCTCGGGCACGGTGTGTCGGTTGTAACCAGGCGCATGGCGGAACAACAACCATGTGGGCAAAACCATCATTGAAATGATGGCGAGCATGCCCCAACCCTTGTTGTCGTCGGCCCACTTGGTGAAATCAGCGAAAGCGTTCGCCTTGCCAAGTCCTGAGAATTCTGCATCCATGCTCACAGTCTCGGCGCCCCAATAGTGTATTGCTGCCGATGCAACCAGTGCGATGATGAGCAGCATCTTGACCGGTGGGAAGCTCACTTGCCGCTTGCCGCTGATGTAGTCGCGGATGAAATAGCCCGGCCTGAAGAACAACTGCAACAGGCTGTAGCTCATCGATCGGTTGCCTAAGCCCCACACTTCGCCCACCGACTGCTGGAGGGAGTGCCAGTTGACACGTCCCAGACCAGCCTTCTGCGAGCAGTAGGGACAAAAGTTGCCCACAAACTCCCTGCCACAATTTGAGCACAATTGCGGTTCTGCAGTCTTGAGTTCATTGGCAAATGGGTTCAACTGCCATGCTCTGAAGCGAGTCCATATCCTTTTTATGGTTGCATGCATGCGTATAGCGATGTTATCTCACAGGAAACGTAAAATAGGTGTTAGGGTAGGGCTCTTTGTTCAGACGGAAGTGCCACCACTCCTCGGTGATGGGTGCAAATCCGTGACGCATCATCGCATCACGCAAGATGCAGCGGTTCAGGTACTGACGGTCGGTCAATCCCTCGATGTAGCTCGGATGCGACTCGATGCCGAAGAAGTCAAATGTTCCACCCATGTCCAGCTCTTTCTCGGTGGTCATGTCAAACAGAGTTAAGTCGACTGTTGAGCCTCGAGTGTGACCCGAGTGGGCCGCGACATATCCACGTGGGAAAATCTCATGCTTGGGAATATTGGGATAAAAATACGATTTCATCAATGTGTCCGATAAGTCCTTAGACCATCTAACAAAGTGGTCTACAGCCTGTTGTGGACGATAAGCATCGTAAATTTTGAGACGGTAGCCCATGGCTTTGACATCGTCGCTCACCGCTTTAAGGCTATCAGCAGCCTCACGTGTGAGCCATGCTGTGGGCATCTCATAGCCATCAATGCGTGCTCCCACAAAATTATAGGTGGAAAAATAACGAATCTCAAGAATTGCATCTGGCACAACGTCGGTCAGACGCACAAACCCTGAAGAATCATCTGAGTATTTTATCTCATCGTCACGGGCCTCAGCTGAAAAGAATGCCACCAAAAAGAATGAAATCAATAGTGTGCGGATAAATTCTGCTTTAAACATAATAGTAATGTTTTTTTCACATGCAAAAGTACAAAAAAAACTTCAATTTGATAGTGTCATGGTCACTAATTCAAGAAAAACACGTCAAAATCAATCATATTTTTCCGTTCAAGCATCATAATGCCGGGCGAAGGGGTGGTTGAACAATGATCGCACCATAAAAAACAGCGTGCTTTTATTTAACATAATATCAATTATGTTTCTTTTTAATCAATAAAAACAATCGCCGCACCTCTCATCGAGGATGCAGCGATTGCCATTTGTCAGTTAGCCTCAAACAGGTGGCATTACCAGATGGCAACGCGGTCGGCCGGATCGCGCCACATCTTGTCACCAGGCTTGATGTCAAATGCCTTGAAGAATGGCTCAAGGTTGCGGATGGCCACATTCACACGGTTGACACCCAGCGAGTGCGGGTCAACCTTGGTGCGACGCAAAATCTCCTCCTTGGTGATATTGGCTGCCCAAACATTGGCATAGCTCAAGAAGAAACGCTGGTCGGGCGTGAATCCGTCAATCAACTGATTGCCTTTGCCCTGATCGGTGCTCTTGAAAGCGCTATAGGAAACGCGCAGTCCGCCATGGTCGGCGATGTTCTCGCCCATGGTGAAGACACCGTTGGCATGCACATCGTCGGCCACAATCTCGGCACTGTACTGGCTACCCAGCTTGTCGGCCAACTGCTGGAACTTGGCGGCATCCTCGGCCGTCCACCAGTCCACCATGTTGCCCGTGTGGTCAAAGTTGCGTCCCTGGTCGTCAAAGCCGTGCGTCATCTCGTGTCCGATGACCACGCCGATAGCGCCATAGTTGCTGGCATCGTCGGCAGTCGGGTCAAAATAAGGCGGTTGCAGAATTGCGGCCGGGAAGCAAATCTCGTTGCTCGACGGCTCATAGTAGGCATTGACTGTCTGGGGAGTCATCCACCAGCGGTCCTTGTCGACAGGCTTGTCGAGTTGGCTGTACTCATAGTCAGCCTCGTGGATGCGCGCCTGCAGCACGTTCTGCCAGTAGCTCTGGGTCGGGTCGATGTTGATGCCGCTATAGTCGCGCCACTTGTCGGGATAGCCAATCTTGACAGTGAACGAGTTGAGTTTGACCAGTGCATTGACCTTGGTCTTGGGGCTCATCCATGTCAGCGAGGCAATGTGCTCGCCCAGCGCCACCTTGAGGTTATCGACAAGCTTCTGCATCTTCTTCTTGCTCTCGGCGGGGAAATACTTGGCAACATAGAGCTGTCCAACGGCTTCGCCCAACAGTGTGTTGGGGACATTCAACGCCCGCTTCCAGCGGGGCTGGTTGACCTGTTTGCCACTCATGGACCGGCTGAACATATCAAAGTTGGCCTGCTCGAAGTCATCGCTCAGGTAGTTGCTGGCTGCGTTGACATACTTGTAGGTCAGGTAGTCCTTGATTTCCTGGTCTTTGAGCGACTTCATCATGTCGTTGACCAGCGCGATGCTCTTGGGCTGGAACACACACAGTTTGTCAAACTTGGGAACTCGCAGTGCACTGAAGAAGCTATCCCAGTCGATGTTGCTGTAATCGGCCTTGAGCTGGCTGAGTGTGGTGATGTTGTAGAGCTTGCTGTAGTCACGTGTCTCCTCGCGCGTCATAGCCACCTCGGCCAGAGCGTTCTCAATCTTCATGACATTCTTAGCAGCCTTCTTGGCAGCGCCCTTCTTGTAGCCGATGAGGGTGAACAGACGCTCGATGTAGTTGACATAGGCTTCGCGCACCTTGGTGGTGTTGGCATCTTTCTCCAAGTAGTAGTCACGGTCTCCCATGCCAATGCCGCCTTGAGCCAGATAGAGCAGATTGTCGCTGCTGCTCTTCATGTCGGCCATGACCTGTGAGTTGAAGAACGGGTCGGCAATGCCACGATGCATCCACGCAATGAGCGACATGAAGTCGGAGCGCTTGGCATTCTTGATGCGGGCCAGGTCGGCCTCGAGAGGTGCCCTACCCTCTCGGTTCAGGCGCACACTGTCCATTCCCAAGGCATAGAGGTCGCCCACCTGCTGCTTGATGGAGCCGCGAGGATTGTTGGTGCCCAGGTGAGTGATGATGTCTTTCACCTGCTCACGGCTGTTCTCACCCAGCTGGTCGAAAGTGCCGAATCGCGCATATTGCGGATCCAGCGGATGCGCCTGTTGCCATCCGCCACAGGCATACTTGTAGAAGTTCTCACCCGGCTTGACCGATGTGTCGAGATTGGCACGGTCAACGCCCTTGAGGTTGCCTGCTGCCATGCCCATCGACATGAGAGCGGCAATCGTCAGAAATAACATTTTTTTCATTGTATGGTTTTTAAGTTTTATGGTTTCGACAGATATTGGTTGAGTTGTTGCAGCGCTTCGCTGGCAAAGGTAGCCTCAGAACCGACAGGAATGTGAATTGTTGGGTGGTCGGGCATAGTAGTGGTCAACACAATCTGGTATCGGTTGTCAACATAGGGTACAGCACCATTATTAAAAGTAGCACCCGTCACCTCGCTGCGCTCGATGGGCTGGCCATTGACCACCAGTGTGTGGTCATACACCAGAATCACTGCACCCAGTTCGTTGCACCGCGTGGCATCAAGCACCACCATGTCGACAGGCTCACCGTTGGTAGCAACATAGTCATCGACAGTCATCGGCGGATTCTCATCATCTTCACGATATTTAATCTTATAAAGATAGAAACCAATCAAGACGATGACAATCAAGCCAAAGCCTACATAGGGGTCAAATAATAGGTTATACATAGCTGTATGATGTGAATTGAAGCAACAAAGTTAAGCAATATTTTTGTAAATAGTGTTATTTCCAGTCAAAAATCGTCTATGTCATGTTATCTTCAAGCGCCAACGAGGCATTCTCCCATTCAGTAAGGGTTTGATCAAGCTCGGTCTGCAAAGCGGCATGCCGGTCATAGATTGAGGGGTCATCGGTCTGTCCTTCAGACAGTTGCTGCTCGATGGCGGTGATGTCCTGCTCAAGTTGCTGGATGCGCTCCTCCAGCTGCTTGACACGCTTCTGCGCTTGTTTGTGCTTGCGCTCACGCTCTTTCTGCTCCTCATAGCTCAGCCGTCCGGCCGACGGCATGTTCTCGGCTTTTGGCTCATGGCTCTTGTCACTAGCCTCAATTTGCTGCAGCGAGTCGAGTTGCTTTTTCTCAAGGAACTCCCAGATGCCGCACAAATGTTCGCGCACGCGATGGTCACCAAACTCATAGACCTTTTGCACCATGCCGTCGAGGAAGTCGCGGTCGTGGCTCACGACGATAACCGTGCCGTCAAAGTCGGTGATGGCCTGCTTGAGGATGTCCTTGGTGCGCATGTCCAGGTGGTTGGTAGGCTCATCGAGGATGAGCAGGTTGACCGGCTCAAGCAGCAACTTGATCATGGCCAGGCGGCTCTTCTCACCACCCGACAACACCTTGACTTTCTTCTCGCTGGCTTTTCCGCCAAACATAAAAGCTCCCAGCAGGTCGTTGATGCGGGTGCGGATGTCGCCCACGGCCACACGGTCGATGGTGTCGAACACGGTGATCGACTCATCGAGCAACTGCGCTTGGTTCTGCGCAAAGTATCCGATTTTGACATTGTGCCCAATCTTGAGTTCGCCCTCAAAGGGAATCTCACCCATAATGCACTTGACCAGGGTCGACTTGCCGGCGCCATTCTTGCCCACAAAAGCCACTTTCTCGCCGCGCTTGATGGTGAACGTCACGCCGCTGAACACGTTGAGCGTGCCATAGTCCTTGCGCACGTCGTTGGCTATGACCGGATAGTCACCCGAACGTGGCGCAGGCGGGAACTTGAGGCGCAGCCGTGACGTGTCGACCTCGTCAATCTCGATGCGTTCAATCTTCTCGAGTTGCTTGATGCGACTCTGCACTTGCACTGCCTTAGTGGCCTTGTAGCGGAACTTCTCGATAAAATCCTCAGTGTCGTGAATCATCTTCTGCTGGTTCTCGTAGGCCCGTCGCTGCTGCTCAAGGCGTTCTTTTCGCAACTCGACAAAGTGCGAATAGTTGACCTGATAGTCATATATTCTGCCCAGCGAGATTTCGATGGTACGATTGGTGACACGGTCAATGAAAGCTCGGTCGTGACTGACGAGCAGCAGTGCACCGTTACGGTTTTTGAGAAAATTTTCCAGCCACTGGATTGAATCAATGTCCAAATGGTTGGTAGGCTCGTCGAGCAGCAGCACGTCGGGCTTCTGCAACAGCAGTTTGGCAATCTCAACACGCATGCGCCACCCGCCGCTGAATTCGCCTGTAGGTCGCTCAAAATCACTTCGTTCAAATCCCAGGCCCAGCAGTGTCTTCTCGATCTCGGCGTCCATATTCTCACTTTGCATCATGGTGCGCACCTCGGTTTTGAGTGATAGACGGTCAATGAGGTCCTGATAGGATTCAGACTCATAGTCGGTGCGCGAGGCCAGTTCAGCATTCATTGCATCGATTGTTGCGTCAAGCTCATGAAGATGTGCAAATGCCTTTTCCACTTCGTCGCGCACGGTGAGCGTGTCGGTGAGCACCATCTGCTGTGGTAGGTAGCCAATGGTGGTATCGGTTGGTAGAGCAACCCTGCCACTTGTTGGACTCTGTATCCCAGCTATGATTTTCAGCATGGTAGACTTGCCCGCACCATTCTTTCCGACCAGTGCGATGCGATCACGCTTGTTGATGACATAGTTGATATCGTCGAGCAGCACTGTGCTGCCAAACTCCACATGGAGATTTTGGATTGAGATCACCCTTTATTTGATTAAGAATTAAAAAACTAATAACATTGTCACTTTTAGACACTACATTTTGCGTTCAACCAGCCGGACTCCACGCAGATTTTGCAGCTTCATAATCAACTCATCAAGCAGAGCCGTACTGCTTATGCCTATAACTAGAAAGCCCTCAAATGTCGCTCCATTGCTCTGTATGGAAATGTTACGCAGTTGGGTGTCGCCCAACTTGTTGATAACCGAGGTAATGTTAGACACAATGCCGATGTCATCCTTGCCAACCACACGAAGTGTTGCAGCAAATTGTGTTCCAATCTTGCCCGACCACTCCGAACGAATAATGCGGTAGGGATAACGCGAACGCAGGTGACGTAAGTTTCCACAATCGGCCCGATGAATTTTGATAGCACCATCACTGGCCACAAACCCCACAATCTTGTCGCCATAAATGGGATTGCAGCACCGTGACAAGCGATAGTTGATGCCCTTGACGTTGTCGCCGATGACAAGAATGTCGTCAGGATGCCCTTCATCTGCAGTGCGGTGATGCAACACAAAGTCTTGGGCAGCTCCCTGTGGCGCTCCCCCACCCTCTTCTTGCCGCTGCTGCTGTGCTTCGTAGTGTTCGATGACGTCGTTGATGTCAATTTGCTCGGCATGCAAGGCCACATAGAAATCGGTCAACGTCTTGAATCCCATGCGTTTGAGCATGCGTGAGATGGTAGCTTCATCGAGGTCAATCTTGCGGTTTTTGAACCGTCGTTGCAGCAATTCCTTGCCCATCTCTGCCTGGTGCTGACGCGCCTCATTGATGGCCTGCCTGATCTTGTTGCGTGCCTTGCTGGTCACCACATAACCTAACCAATCTTGCTTGGGTGTCTGTGTCGAAGCGGTGAGCACCTCAACGGTGTCACCATTGTGAAGCTTGTAGTTGATGCGCTGGTTCTTTCCATCAACTCGTGCGCCCACACAACGCTGTCCCACTCGCGTGTGCACAGCAAAAGCAAAATCTAGCACACTGGCCCCTTGTGGCAGTTGGAACAAGTCGCCACGAGGAGTGAAGACAAACACTTCTTTGTCGTAAAGGTCCATGTGCATGTTGCGAATCAGTTCCATCTGGCTGTCGCTGCCCGCCTCAAGCACTTCGCGAACACTGTTCATCCACTTGTCAAGCCCCACCTCGCTCTTGATGCCTTTATACTTCCAGTGCGCTGCCAGTCCGCGCTCAGCCACATCGTCCATGCGGCGAGTGCGTATCTGCACTTCGACCCACTTGTCATCATTGCCCAGTACGGTAATGTGCAGCGACTCATAGCCGTTGCTCTTGGGCATCGTGATCCAGTCGCGCAATCGCGAGATGTTGGCCTGATAGATGTCAGTAACTATCGAGTAGGCCATCCAGCAATCCTTCTTCTCCTGTTCGGGTGCGCTGTCCAGGATGATGCGTATGGCAAACAGGTCATAGATACCATTCAAGTCCACCCCCTGTTTCTTCATCTTGTTCCAGATGCTGTTGATGCTCTTGGTGCGACTCTTCATCTCATAGTGCAGTCCGGCCTTGTCCAAAGCCCGGCGTATGGGCTGGACAAAATCGGCCACATACTCCTCTCGCTGGCGCTTGGTCTCATTAAGTTTGTCTGCAATCTGTGTATAGACACGGCGGTTGAGATATTTGAGTGACAGGTCCTCGAGCTCGGTTTTGAGTTGGTAAAGTCCCAACCGATGGGCAAGCGGCGCATAGAGGTAGCGCGCCTCTAACGAGATGTCATGCACCAGTTTCTCATTGGGATGCAGATTGATGCTGCGCATCATCACCAGTCGGTCGGCAATCATGATAATGATCACACGAATGTCTTTAGCAAAGCTCAACAGCAGCTTCTGGAAGTTCTCGTCAACAATGGCTGCTTGCCGGCCATAGAGGCGCGACACCTCCATCAATCCATGCACTAGCCCACAAACATCGTTGCCATATTCATCAGAGACCTGCTTCATCGTCAAAAAACCCGTATGGCACAGCGGATAAATCATCGTTGCAATGGTCAGATTGCGGTCGGCCACAACACTTTGACATAACAGCAAGGCCGTGCTGGCATGTCGCACCAGGGGGTTGATGCCGTTGACATCACGGTCGAGGTGTCCACCAGCTACGGCGGCACTGATTGTGTTGAACACGCGTCTCATGTCATCGTGTGTCATGACCGGCTCCAAGCGTGTGAGCAGTTCTCGTGTTATATGGTTCATCAGCCGTCGTTCATCGGACGAGAAATAGGTATTTTCCATTGTCGATTGTCTAAAAAATGCAAAACAAGCCGCAAAATTAAAATTTTTTGGGCTAAAGACCAAACCTATGTCCGATAAAAGTAGTAATTTTGAAAAATTTTTTAAAACGAGGCTACGCTATGTGGAACGACCAAGATTTGAAGCAGATGGAGGCCAAGGGCATCACCACTGCACAGATTGACCGCCAGCTCGAGCGGTTTGCACAGGGTTTCCCCTGGCTGCACATCGAGACTGCTGCGACAGTTGAGAACGGCATTGTTAGCTTGACCCCCAAGCAGGAAAGCAGCTGCATCCAGTCGTGGAAACAGTTCGACGGCACCATCGAGAAGTTTGTCCCAGCTTCAGGTGCTGCCAGCCGCATGTTTAAGGACTTGTATGCCTTTGTCAACTCGGGTCGCACCGAGCCTGAGACCCCATTTGAACGAGCATTCTTCGAACATATCCAGCAATTCGCTTTCTATTCTTCATTGAATAAGACATGTGTTCGGTTGCACGAAATGTCAGTGTCCAAACTCATAGAGGCAGGGCGTCACGTCGATGTGGTGCGTGCCCTGCTTGATGCCGACGGCATGAACTATGGCGGCCTGCCCAAAGGGCTGCTGCAGTTTCACAAGGCTGCCGGTGGCACAGTCCACACCCCTGTCGAGGAGCACCTTGAAGAAGGAGCACAATATGCTGCCGACCATCAGCGCCTAGTCAATCTTCACTTCACAGTCTCGCCTGAGCACCGCAAGCATTTCGAGCGACTTTTAGCTCAACGCGTACCATTGATGGAAAAAGTATGGGGCGTGACCTATCATGTGTCTATGAGCGAGCAGAAGCCATCAACTGACACCATCGCAGTCATGGCTGATAATACCCCCTATCGTGACGAGAATGGCTCACTCCTATTCCGCCCAGCTGGGCATGGCGCGCTCATTGAGAACCTCAATGAACGTGACGCTGACGTGATCTTTGTTAAGAACATTGATAATGTGGTGCCACTGACACTGCGCCATACCACCACTCGATATAAGAAGGTAATAGCCGGATACCTTGTACAAATCCAAGCTCACGTCGCCCATTTCCTTGAACAGCTTGAGCAAGACTGCTCTCACGACCAACTGCAGAAGATTCTGGAGTTTGTCGAGAAGTTTCTGTTCACTACCAGTGACCAAACGGTACACATGACCGATGAGCAGTTGGCCAATTATCTGCGCAGCAAACTCAATCGACCTATCCGAGTTTGCGGCATGGTCAAGAATGAGGGAGAACCAGGTGGAGGCCCTTATTTGGCCTATAACAGCGATGGCAGCTGCTCACTGCAGATTTTAGAGGCTGCACAGATCAACCCAGATGACTCTGCCGCCATCCAGATGATGAAGAGCGGGACACACTTCAATCCTGTCGACCTGGTGTGTTATATTAAGGATTATAAGGGGCAAAAGTTTGATTTGAGAAATTTTGTCGACCCCGACACTGGCCTCATCAGCGAGAAGTCGAAGAATGGTGTGGCCATCAAGGCCCTAGAACTACCTGGACTATGGAACGGCTCAATGAGCGATTGGATAACAATCTTTGTCGAAGTGCCCATCGACACATTCAACCCCGTAAAGACGGTCAACGACCTGCTGCGTCCGCAACACCAATCTTAATTGAACATTTCGATTGCTCGAATGCTCGAACAATCGGCTAAATGATATCTCAAACCTCTATTTCGTAAGACAATGAAGAATATATTAATGACACTGTTGCTTGCAATGTTGCTGGCACTTCCTAGCCTTGCTAACGGCACAGTCAAAGAGATTAATCAAGCCCAGTTCAAGCAGTTGGTCGGCATCATTGATGGCGACAATTGGACGCAGACAGCCAAGCGCCCCTGTGTCGTGGATTTTAACGCCGAATGGTGCGGTCCCTGTCGCCGTCTGGCTCCCATCCTTAAGGAGGTTGCTGCCATGTATCCCGACATCGACTTCTACAGCGTCAATGTCGACAACAACCCTGAGTTGTCACAACAATTAGGTATCGATGGCATTCCGATGCTGTTGATTTTGCCAGCCCCTGGCAAGGGTGACCCTGGCAACATTGATGGCTTTGTCCCCAAGGAGGAATTGATACGCGCAATTGAGCATACTGTCTACGGAAAATAAGAGATGAAGCAGCTCTCCTCTTCCTTATTTTGTCTGCTTTTGCCTTTGTTGGTCATAGCGCAAGACTTCACCAGTGCCGACACGCTGAGGTTTGTCGACGCGATGCAGTTCAGGATGATCAACTATGCGTTTGAGAAGACCCTGGACACGCGCATCCCGCGTTGGCTTGAGGACAGTGTGCGTCCCGAACTGCGCGATCGTGCCCGTTGTACGACCGGCAAGGCATTTCGGTTTCGTACCAACTCGCGTGCAGTAGCAGTACGCTATACCTTGCTCACTAACATGCACATGATGCACATGGCCGACACAGGCATCAAGGGCACTTGCCTGTATATCTGGGACGACGACACTGACTCATGGCAGTTTGTCAACTGCAACCGCCCCAATGCCAACAAAAACGACTCAATCCAGCGCAAGGTTCTAGTCGACCGCCTCGACGGCAAGATGCATGAGTATATGCTCTATCTACCACTCTATGATGGTGTCAAGACATGTGATTTGGGAGTAGAGAAATCGGCCATTATCGAGCAACCACAACTCAACAGTCCCCAACAAGGCAAGAAATTGGTGTTCTATGGTACGAGCATCTTGCAGGGCGGTTGCGCTTCCCATCCCGGCATGGTGGCCACCAGCATTATCCAACGCGACTTGAACATAGAGTGTGTCAACATCGGCATCAGTGGTGAGGGCAAGATGGACTATTGCATGGCTCGTGCCATGGCTACCATCCCCGATGTGGCTGCATTTATTCTAGACCCCATTCCCAACTGCACCAAGGACATGTGCGACACGCTCACCTACGAGTTTGTCAATATCCTGCGTCGTGCACGACCTGACGTGCCCATCATCATGGTCGAGGGACAGATGTACAGCTATGCCAAGTACAGTGGTTTCTATGGCAAATACCTCCCACAGAAGAACTACGAGTTCCACAAAAACTATTTGAAGCTTCGTGCCGATAACCCCAAGAACCTTTACTATGTTGACTGCAAGGGACTCTATGGCCCCAACAATGACGGCACCGTCGATGGCATCCACTTGACCGACCTAGGCTTCTGGTATTATGCCCAGAAGCTGGAGCCATACCTCAAAGCCATCCTTGAAGGCAAGAAAGTGCCATACCAGAAGGAAGTCAACAAGCCCTACAAACCAGTAGGCGAACCCGTAACTTATTGACAGAACGTGAGCGACAAGCAATACATACTCTCCCTCATTGCCCAGGGCGAACATGAGCATCAGGACTTCAAATACCAGATTAGTGATGCCCGCAAGATTGCCCGCAGCATCTCGGCATTTGCCAATCACAGCGGCGGGCATCTGCTCATCGGTGTGAAGGACAATGGTTCAATTGCAGGTGTGAGCAGCGACGAGGAGATGTACATGATTGACCAAGCCGCTCAGATGTATTGCCAACCGCCACAATCAGTGCAGTTCACGCTCTTTCGTGTCGAAGGCAAGAATGTACTCAAGGTCGACATAGCCGCAGCCGAAGCCCGGCCTGTCAAGGCACCCGACGAGCATGGCGCTTGGAAGGCTTACTATCGCGTAGCCGATGAAAACGTCCTAGCCAGTGCGACTCACGTCCGCTTGATGGCGCGCAAAAGCCAAGACGATGCGCCCACAGTCATCAGTTACAGCCAACGCGAGCAGTTGTTGCTCGACTATCTCAAGGACCATGGGGGCATCACCCTCAGCGGATTTGTTCGACTTGCCCACTGTTCGCGCTCCAGTGCCGAGCAGTCAGTGCTCAACCTGTGCCAGATGGGTGTCGTCACCCTTGAATACCACGACGGACATTGTCTAATCACAAATAACAGTATAAACTAATCTAACCCAAAAACTCAAAACAAATGAAACATCTGTTGATTGCAACATTGGCACTGGGCCTTGCAGCGAGTGCCATGGCCGACGACAAAGTCGTCATTCCCGACAGCACGGGATTTAAGTTCACCGACACCAAGATTGTCAAGACCACGCCAGTCAAGGACCAGAACAAGTCTGGAACATGCTGGTGCTACTCAACCAACACCTTCTTTGAAAGCGAGATTCTGCGCAAAACCGGTAAGGAAGTTCATCTGAGCGAGGGATTTGTGGTCTATCACTGCTATCTTGACAAGGCCATAAAGTACATCCGCATGGATGGCACTATCAACTTTGCCGAGGGTGGTGCTGCCGACGATGTAAACTACGTCTGGGAACGCTATGGCATGGTTCCCAACGAGGTCTACACCGGCATGACCTATGGCGACAAGAAGTTCAACACCGCTGAGCTCACAGCCACCTTGAGCGGCTATGCCAGCGTGATCAACCAGCGCAAACTCAAAAAATTGACCCCCGCTTGGATTGATGGTTTCAAGGGTGTGCTCGACGCTTACATGGGCAAGCTGCCCGAGAAGTTCACTTGGGAGGGCAAGACCTATACTCCTCAGAGCTATGCCGCTTCGCTGCCCATCAAAATGGACGACTACATTGGCATTTCTTCGTTCACTCACCATCCCTTCTACAAACCCTTCGTGCTTGAAGTGGCCGACAACTGGTTGTGGTACAACTATCAGAATGTCCCCATGGAGGAGCTGCTTGAAATTGTCAACTACGCCATCGACCATGGTTACACTGTGGCGTGGGGTGCTGACGTGAGCGAGAAAGGCTTCAAGTGGCGCAAGGGCTATGCCATCCTCCCCGAGATTGCTGACACTCCCGACCTCAAAGGCAGCGACATGGACCGTTGGACTCAGCTCAGCGATCAGGACCGCGAGGCTGAGAAATGGGACATCAAAGGCCCCGTCAAAGAGATAAAGGTAACTCAAGAGATGCGTCAAGAGTGGTTCGACACCAAAGAGACCACCGACGACCATGGCATGGTCATCATGGGCAAGGCTGTCGACCAGGAGGGCAATCGCTACTTCAAGGTTCAGAACAGCTGGGACACCAACCAGTTGTATCACGGTTTCTTCTATGTGAGCGAGGCATTCTTCCTGGGCAAGACTCTCGATATCATGGTCAACAAAGAGGCTATCCCCGCCAACATCGCCAAGAAGATGGGGCTCAAGTAGTTCTTCAAAAAACTATAATTGCCTAAACATGAGTTCGGCTGGATTTCTCATCCAGCCGAACTTTTGATTTATCATATTTTTTGAAGGAAAGATTAATCATCTGTGTCGAAAAATTCTTACCTTTGTCGCACTTAAAAAATTGAAGGATGGTTGGAAGATTAATTGCATTGAAGGCGTTGCTGCTGATGCTAGTGGCTTGTGGCAGCGATGAGCCCGAGCAGCCCCAAGCTCCCGTGCGACGGACAATACTCGTGTATATGGTGGCCACTAACAGCCTGGGCAACAACCAGCGTGACCTGCAGGACTTGGCCGAGATGGATCAGGCAGTATCGGCCGGCGACTTGAATGGATGCAGGCTACTGATCTATCGCGTGGGGCCTGAGTCGGAGCACCCCACCCTGTTTGAGGTTAAACAAGACAAGCATGGTCGCGCTGTGCACAACGAATTGATGGCCTATGACAACAGCGCTGGTGGGTCGCTCACGGCCAACCGCATGCACGAAGTGGTCGATGACATGAAGGCTTTCGCACCTGCCAGCCAGTATGGACTGATATTGTGGTCACACGGCACGGGTTGGGCTCGCAGCATCACCACACGCGAGGCTGTACGTCGCAAGGACTTTGGTGACGACAATGGTGTCCACATGACACTAACAGAACTGGCTCAAGGCTTGCCAACAGGAACGTTTGAGTGGATATATGCCGATGTTTGCTATATGGGATGCGTCGAGGTTGCTTATGAACTGCGTCACCACTGCCGCCAATTTGTGGCCTATCCTACTGAGATTCCGGCACAAGGTATGCCCTATGACCAGACGTTGCCGTTGCTGTGCCACACAACCAGCGACCTGGCAGGCGCGTGCCGCTTGACCTATGAGTATTATAATGCAAAGACCGACCAGAATCGCACCTTCACAGGCGTAGTGGTCAACTGCACGCAGCTTGATGCGCTGGCCGACGTGTGCCGCCGCATCCAGGCCAACGCCATACCTTTGGCAACGGTGAGTGGGATGCAATACTACAACATCAACGGTTCGCGGTTCTTTTATGACTTCATGCAATATTACAGGGCCATCTGCCCCGAGAATTTGCGAGGAGAGCTTGATGACACTTATAGCCAGACCGTTACGTACAAAGTAGCAACCCCTACCATCTTTAACCGCATTATTATCGATCCGGACCACTTCAGCGGTCTTTCGACTTATATCCCTGGCACATCGCCCGGTGTCAACGAGAGTTATTACTCCAACCTTGCGTGGGCGAGGGCAATAGCCAATTGATAGCATAATCCCCAATTGATCAACATTTGACCAATTGGGGATTAAAGCATACTTAGCGAACGACTAGCAGAACAACATTCTCGACATGGTGAGTGTGTGGGAACATGTCGACAGGCTGAATCTCTGCCACACGATACTTGCCATCAAGCATGGCCAAGTCGCGTGCCTGCGTTGCGGGATTGCAACTGACATAGACGATGCGGCTGGGCTGAGCGTTGAGGATAACTCCAACCACGTCGGGGTGCATGCCAGCACGAGGCGGGTCAACTATCATCACATCGGGG
>DEKO01000111.1:0-3849 GCA_002353885.1 Porphyromonadaceae bacterium UBA2720 | reverse complement strand
ACGTCGGGATGTCCGTGCTGACGTATGAAGTCGTTGGTCAGGATGTCTTTCATGTCACCGGCATAGAACAGCGTGTTGTCGATGCCATTGACACGCGAGTTAAGTTTGGCGTCCTCGATGGCGTCGGGCACATACTCGATGCCAATGACCTGACGAGCTTGCCGAGCTACAAAGTTAGCAATCGTGCCTGTTCCCGTGTATAGGTCATAGACCAGTTCATCACCACTGAGAGCTGCCATGCGGCGTGCCACCTTATATAACTCGTAAGCCTGGTGCGAGTTGGTCTGATAGAACGACTTGGGTCCGACACGGAATCTCAGCCCCTCCATTTCCTCCTCGATGTAATCGCGTCCGCTGTGTAAGATGATTTCTTGGTCGGCGATCGAGTCGTTGCACTTGAGATTAATGACATACATCAAACTTGTAATCTGCGGGAAGCGCTGGCGCAAGGCGTCCATCACATCGTCGATAGCATCTTGATTGGGCTCACTGAATACCACCACAAGCATAATCTCGCCTGTACTGGCGGTGCGAACCATAATCATGCGCATCAGTCCCTGATTGTTGCGGATGTCATAGAATGAATAACCTTGCTTAATGGCATAGTCGCGAATGAAAAGCCGGATGTCATTGCTCACCTCGGGCTGGAGCCAACAATGCCTGATGTCAAGTACTTTGTCAAAGCCACCAGGGATATGGAATCCTAACGCGTTGCGGTTGTCAAAGACCTCTCCACTCTGCATCTGCTCGGTAGTGAGCCAGCACTTGTTACTGAATGTGAACTCAAGTTTGTTGCGATAGTGTTGCGTCTCGGCCGATCCAAGAATAGGATTGATGGGCGGAATCTCAACCTTGGCAATGCGCTGCATGGCATCGACCACCTGTTGCTGCTTGTATTGCAGTTGGCTCTCATAGGGCAAGTGCTGCCATTTGCAACCCCCGCAGATGCCGAAGTGCTCACAGAATGGCTCGACACGTAGCCGACTTGGGGCAACCATGCGTGCAATCTGCCCTTCGGCAAAACTATGCTTCTTGCGGGTAATCTTCAGATCAACGACATCGCCTGGAGCGCCATAAGGGATGAATACGACTAGGTCGTTCCAGCGCCCGAGGCTTTTGCCTTCGGCCGCAACACCAGTAATCTCAAAGTTTTCTATTGTGGGCAGATCTTTCTTTTTCCGTGACATGATTTCATCAATTTGAGGATGCAAAGGTAGTGAGAATTTGGCGAGTGGGCAAATCAAAATTTGGCCATGTAAGCCAGAAGTGTTAAATTTGCAGTCCCAAAACACAAGACAAGGTGGAAGATTATCTGGAACAACTCAATGAACAACAACGCGATGCTGTGCTCTATTGCGACGGGCCACAACTGGTCATCGCGGGTGCCGGTTCGGGAAAGACACGCGTACTGACCTACAAGATTGTACATCTGTTGCATTTAGGCATGAAGCCATATCGCATCATGGCCCTCACATTTACCAACAAGGCAGCCCGTGAGATGCGCTCACGCATCACGGATTTGGTGGGCAGCGAGGTGTCATCGCAGCTATGGATGGGGACGTTCCACTCCATCTTTGCGCGCTTGCTGCGCATCAATGCCGAACGCATCGGTTTCCGACATGACTTCACCATCTATGACCAGGCCGACTCGCGCTCGCTCATCAAACTCATTGTTCGCGACATGAACCTGGATGACAAAGTCTACAAACCTAATGTGATCCAGTCGCAAATCTCGAACATGAAGAATGCCCTGTTCGGACCTGATGAGTATGCACGCAACAAGGGTATTCGCGATGATGACGAACGAGCCGGACGGCCTGCCACCTATCTGATTTACAAGGCCTACTGGGATCGCTGTCGCATCGCCGGTGCAATGGACTTTGATGACTTACTTTTCTACACCAACATTCTGCTGCGCGACTGTCCCGACCTTCTAGACAAATACCAGCAGATGTTCCAGTATATCCTTGTCGATGAGTATCAAGACACCAACTTTGCCCAGCACATGATAGTGATGCAGCTCACGCGGCAGCACAACCGCTTGTGTGTTGTGGGCGACGACGCGCAGAGCATCTACTCGTTTCGTGGTGCTAATATCACCAACATCTTGGGACTCAAGAAGTTCTATCCCGACTTGATGACCCACAAACTGGAACGAAACTACCGCTCGACTCAAACCATTATCGAGGCTGCCAACACGCTGATTGACAAGAATAAAAATCAAATTAGGAAGCATATCTTCTCGCATAATGATATCGGCGACAAGATTCCTGTCATCAAGTGCTTTAGCGACTATGAGGAAGCCTATGTCGTGGCCAACCAGATAGCAGCCATCAAGGCGCGTCAAGGCGACCGCTATCAGGACTTTGCCGTGCTCTACCGCACCAACGCCCAGTCACGTGCGCTGGAGGAGGCATTCAGCAATGGCGGACGCCGTGACAAGCACGGCAATGTGCGCAATGCCATCCCCTATCGCGTTTATGGCGGTCTGTCGTTCTACCAGCGCAAGGAAATCAAAGATGCTGTAGCCTACTTCCGCTTGGCTATCAATCCCAATGATGATGAGGCCATCCGCCGCGTCATCAACTACCCACTACGCGGCATTGGCGACACTACGGTGGGCAAGATTCAGCATTGTGCCATAGAACATGGTGTGAGCATGTGGCACGCCATCTGCCACCCCGATGAAGTGCAACTGAACGTGAATCGAGGCACACTGAACAAGCTCAACGACTTTGCGCGTCTTATCCAAGGCTTTATTCGCATGACCGAGGAAGGCACAGATGCCTATACCCATGCCCGAACCATCATCGAGCGCACACAGCTCATGGCCATTCTCATAGGCGACAAGACGCCCGAGAACATCAGTCACCAGGAGAACCTCAACGAGCTGATGAATGGCATCCATGACTTTGTGGAGGAACAGCTAGAGTCGGGCAACCCTGAGAATCTGCTCGGCAACTATCTGGCCGAGGTTTCGTTGCTCACCGACCAAGACACCGATCAGAACGACGGCGACTGCGTGACACTGATGACCGTTCATGCTGCCAAGGGTCTGGAATTCAAGAACATCATCATCGTCGGAGTCGAGGAAGAGTTGTTCCCCTCGGCGATGAGCATGGACTCGATGAGCGGCATCGAAGAAGAGCGGCGATTGTTGTACGTGGCCATCACTCGCGCCATGCGCACATGTGTCATCACCTATGCTACTTCGCGCTATCGCAATGGTGAGACCAAGACGTGCCAGATGTCACGCTTCTTGCGCGACATCGACCAGCAGTACTTGCAAATCTCGGCCACAAGTAATGCCAGTGGCAATGAGTCGTTCGGACAAATGCGCAACCGCTGGAGAGACAATGGCGACAGCTGGCGTGCTAACGACTGGACCGATGAACACCCGACCATTGAGCGGAACAAGCGCTCTGTACCGGCAAGGCGCCCCACCCTGTCGCCAACTAGTCCAACCACACCACCACCAGGTTTCAAGCCTGTAGGCAAGGCTTCAACGCCAGCAGCGGCTGCGAACGGAAAGTTCATCCAACACAATGCCGACGAGTTGGACGAGGGCATGACAATCCTGCATCCAAAGTTTGGCCGAGGTGTTATCACCACACTTGACCAAAGTGGCGCCGATGCCAAAATCATAGTTAACTTCAGCGATGTGGGCATGAAGACCATGCTGCTGAAATTTGCCCGATTCCAGATTGTGTAGACCAGTTCTACTGGTATATGCCATCATCCAACAAATGCAAGCGTTCGGCCAAAAAAGATTCGGTCGAACGCCTGTGTTTGCACCGAGCGCAAAAAGTAAGATACTCAGAATTGGTTCTCGACAATCTCGGTGAGGAC
>DEKO01000134.1:25134-25297 GCA_002353885.1 Porphyromonadaceae bacterium UBA2720 | reverse complement strand
CTCTATGGTTACACCTACCTGGAGAAAGACTGAAGTCCAGGCTACAGCTGAGAGTTAACAGTTAACAGTTGATTATCAAAATCGCTGGCGGCCGTTGATGAGCCGCCAGCGATTTGAGAATTGTGCATTGTGCATCGTGAATTGTGATTACCTTTTGTCGAGG
>DEKO01000134.1:0-25067 GCA_002353885.1 Porphyromonadaceae bacterium UBA2720 | reverse complement strand
GGAGCGCCGTCCCTACAGCAGCCAGGCAGAACTGGCGCCACAAAAAATATTACAAATCCAGCAGAACTGCATTGTGCATTGAGAAAGGTTACTTCTGCTCGAGGCGGGCCTCGTCCTCTTGCGTCCACAGGGGGTTGTCGTCGTCGTCCCAGTCGAAGGCGTCATCGAAGCCGAAGAATGCCTCGTCGGTAAACTCCTTCATCTCTCGGCCATCCTTCTTGGTGGGTCGTCCCATACCCTTCTGGCGGTTGACAAAACCGTCAATCTTGACCATCTCGAGCAGCTCGAGCTGGTCGCGTGTGGTGATGTTGCGCAGGTAGTTGGGCACCAGCTTGGCCCCCACCCTATTATTGAGCACTGCCAGCACCTCGAAGGTGTAGGTCACCGGCGGCTTGCGCACGGCAATGACATCGCCGGGCTTAACCAGTCGCGAGGGCTTGACATTCATGCCACCGATGGTGACACGTCCCAGTTTGCATGCATCGGTGGCAATGGTTCGTGTCTTGAAGATGCGTGTGGCCCACAGCCACTTGTCTATTCTCACTTCGTTCATAGTCGTTCAAATTTCGGCAAAGTTACTAAGAATTTTTGAGATAATCCGCACCAAAGCCAGCAAATGGCAGCAAAAAACACATGGTATATTCAATTGACAAAACATGTTAATAACAATAGCAATTATCCATTGACAGAAACATCTTTTTTTGCAAACAACAGTTAAAACACTGATGCATTTTGTTAACATTACCAAATTATTACACATTTCTTAATTTAGTTTAAAGGAATTATATTAATTTTATAGACCAAAACAATATAGCTTGGTATATATATTCGCCTCTTGTACCAAAAGCATCGCATTAGCAATGTAAGATGCAACAAATATGTCACACCTGCAGTGTGTTTTTTAAGAGCAAATTAACTCAACTAATATTAATATTAACTTAAAACAAAAGCGTATGAAAAGATTCTCTTTACTGCTATTGAGTGTCGTTCTGCTTTGCACGACGGCGCTAGCGCAGGTTTCGATCACCGGCACAGTTGTGCAGGCGAGCGACAACGAGCCCATCATCGGCGCGACGGTGACCGTTGTGGGCACAAAGACGGGCACGGCGACTGACCTTGACGGCAAGTTCACCATCAGTGTGCCCAGCAGCAACAGTATGCTCAACATCACCTACATCGGCATGACCCCTGTGACGGTCAAGGCCGAGAACGGCATGACCGTGGAGCTGAACAGCAACGCCCAGGACCTGGACGAGGTGGTGGTTGTAGCCTATGGTACGGCCAAGAAGAGTGAGCTGACCGGTGCCGTGTCGCAGGTGACGAGCCAGCAGATAGAGGCCCGTCCCGTCACCAGCGTGACCAGCGCCCTGGAGGGCACCACGACCGGTCTGGTGGTCAACTCGACCTATGGCCAGCCCGGTAGCGATGCCGCCATCCGCATCCGCGGTTTCTCGTCGATCAACGGCAGCAACGAGCCCCTGTATGTGATTGACGGTGTCCCCTACGGCGGCAACATCAGCGACCTGAACAGTGCCGACATCGAGAGCATCACCGTGCTCAAGGACGCGACCTCGGCCGCCCTGTATGGCAGCCGCGCCGGCAATGGTGTGATCCTAATCAACACCAAGAAGGGCCGCAACGACAAGGTGCGTGTCAACGTGTCGGCGATGCTGGGTACCTACAATCGAGGCATCCCCGAGTATGACCGCATGAACGCTCGCCAGTGGATGAGTGCGATGATGCAGAGCTATGCCCGCGAGATTCACCTGGCCGGCAACAGCGGCAAGAACGCTGACGGTACGCCCAAGGTGATGAGCTGGGCCGACGCCATCCGCATCGCCGGTACCGGTGACGCCGAGAACAAGATTGCCGGCATCATCGATGGCTCGCTGCACTACAACATCTTCAACTTGCCCGACGACCAGCTGTACAATGGTATCTATCTGCGCGATGACGCCCAGATCAAGAGCGACATTGCCGGCGACCTCGACTGGTTCAAGGCCGCTATCCGCAGCGGTTTCCGTCAGGAGTACACGCTGACCGGCGATGGTGGCAACCAGAAGGCCAACTACTACTTCGGCGTCGGCTACACCAAGGAGGATGGCTACACCAGAGAGTCGGGCTTCGAGCGATTGACTGGGCGTGCCCGTGTCAACCTGGAGCCGGTCAAGTGGTTCAAGGCAGGTCTGACTGTGGCCGGCTCGCACCAGTTCACCAAGTTCCACAGCGAGGACGAGGACAGCTACAAGAACGCTTTCGGCTATTGCCGCAACATCGCTCCCATCTATCCCATCCACCTGCATGACTTGAACAGTGCGACCGGTGCCTATGTCCTTGACGAGTATGGCAACAAGGTGTATGACTCGGGCGACAACCAGTCGTACAATGGCGTGGACTACAACATGAACCGTACGCAGTATCCCGGTCGCCACTATCTGTGGGAGACCGAGCTGGATATGGACAAGACCTATCGCAACACGCTGAATTCTCAGGGCTACATCACTCTGGTACTGCCCTACGGTTTTGATTTGACTGTCAAGGGTGACCTGAACGTGCGCAACACCGAGAACCGCACCTACAACAACGCCATCATCGGCGACGGTATGGGCAACCACGGCCGCACCAAGCGCACCATCTATCGCTACAAGAACTACACATTCCAGCAGCTGATCAACTGGAACCACACCTACGCCGACCGTCATGCCTTTGAGGTGCTGCTTGGCCACGAGACCTACTACTATAAATACAACTACCTGTACGGCTTCAAAGCCCAGGAGGCTATTGCCGGCAAGGAGTCGATGATTACGTTCTCGGACATCCAGAGCCTGTATGACTATGAGAACAACGACCGCAAGGAGAGCTACCTGGGCCGTGTGCGTTACGTCCTGGACGACAAGTATGCCTTTGAGGCCTCGTTCCGCCGCGACGGCAGCTCGCGCTTCCATCCCGACCACCGCTGGGGCAACTTCTACAGCCTGGGTGCCAGCTGGATTCTGAGCCGTGAGGACTTCATCCGCCAGTATGACTGGATCAACAATCTGAAGTTCCGTGCCGCATACGGTGAGGTGGGTAACGACCGCAGTGCCGACTACTATGCCTACATGCCCTTGTACGACTACTCGGTCAACGGCGGCATGACCGCTCTGTTCAAGAGCCAGAACGATGCCGAGTTACTGTCGTGGGAGTCGGTTCGCAACCTGAGTGTCGGTCTTGAGGGCCGTCTGTTCAACCGCTTGAACTTCAGCGTGGAGTTCTTCAACAAGGCTTCTTACGACCTGATTTTCAACCTCAACCACCCGCTGTCGGCCGGTGCCACTAGTACCAGCAGCGCTGTTGCTCAGGTTCAGGTCAACCTGGGCAACATGGTGAACCGTGGTCTTGAGTTCTCGGCCGATGTCGATGTTGTCAAGACTCGTGACTTCCGCTTCAACATGGGCCTGAACATGACCTATCTGAGCAACAAGATTACCAAGATGCCCGACATCTACAACGTGTCGGAGACAACCGACGAATATCATGCCGGCTATCAGACTGGCCAGTACAACTACCGTGAGGGCAAGCCCATGTATTCGTTCTACACCTATACTTATAAGGGTGTCGATGACATGACAGGTAAATCACTCTACACCTTCAATGACGTGGACTACTACATCCCTGGCATGGTCAGTGCAGAGGAGATTGGTAACCGTTCGGCTATCCCCGCTAGCGAGTATGTCATTATCAATGGCGTGCCTTACGTCTACAAGGCTTCGACCTACGGCAAGCGTGAGTGGCATGGCAGCGCAGTGCCCAAGTTCTACGGCAGCCTCAACCCGACGTTTGACTACAAGGACTTCACGCTGAGTGCCATCTTTGCCTTCCAGCTAGGTGGCAAGTGCATCGACTGGACCTACCAGAGCCTGACATCGATGGGTGGTTCGCCCAGCGCCATCCACGCCGACATGACCAATGCCTGGGTCAAAGACCTTGAGGGCAATGTGCCCACCTACAATGTCGATGAACTGACTGTGAAGGGTGCCAACGACATTGAGTATGTCAACTACCCTGCCAGCCGACTGAACACGGGTGTCGCTCCGGCCGTCTACTCTGACTACAACAGCAACAACACCTCGGCCAGCTCGCGCTACATCACGTCGTCGAACTACTTCATCGTGAAGAACATCGGCCTAACCTACCGCCTGCCGCGCACCATTCTGAACAAGATTGGCTTCACCAACATTGCGCTCAACGCGACGGTCGAGAACCTGTTCACCAAGACCGCCCGCAAGGGTATGAACCCGCAACAGAACTGGAGCGGCTATGTGGGCGACTATCTGGTGACTCCCCGCGTGTTCTCGTTCGGTGTCAAGGTGGGTTTCTAATCATTTGACATCATTGTATCCCTATCAAATAATGAATTCTTAAATAAGATATATTATGAACAAGATCAAATATATGCTGTTAGCAGGTGTCGCAGCACTGGGTCTGTCATCGTGTTCGGGCGACTTCCTGAACACCGAGCCCACTGCCGAGGCCGGTATCACCACCGTCTTTGAGAACACCGACAACGCCAAGTATGCCGTCAATGGCCTAGCGCGTATCATGATGAACCAGTATCTGGGCACCCAGGGCATGTGCGGCGAGGGCTGCATCAAGATGTGGTATGGCAACTACCCTGGCCAGGACTTCTATGTCAACCTGAATGGCTGGGCGCTACTCATCAACCAGAACAACCACGACACGCCCAACAGTTCTTACACCTACTATCCCTGGTTCTACTACTACAAGATCATCGGCAACGCCAACACCATCGTTGAGCGCATCGACGGTGCAGAAGGTACCCAGGAAGACCGCGACTTCATCAAGGCTCAGGCCCTGACGTTCCGCGCCTACTCGTTCTTCATGCTGACTCAGCTCTACTGCAAGCGTTGGGTCGACTCGGACAACGGCAACTGCCCGGGTCTGGTGCTCCGACTGGACGAGTCGATGGGCGACTATCCGCTGACCTCGCTGGCCGATGCCTACGAGCGTGTCTACAAAGATCTGGATGACGCCATCGCACTGTACAAGTCGTCGGGCAAGCACCGCGAGAGCGACGAGTTCTTCCTGCCCGACATTGAGGTGGCTTATGCCATCTATGCCCGTGCCGCCCTCACTCGCAATGACTGGTCGACCGCATCGGAGTATGCCAAGCTGGCTCGTGCCAACTATCCGCTGATGAGCAACAAGCTGCTGCTGTCCACCGGATTCTGCACGGCAAAGGACAATCCCGAGTGGATTTGGGGTGGCTACAGTGCCACCGACCAGACGCTGTACTACTACAGCTATCATGCCTACATTGCCTACAACAGCAACGCCGGCAACGTGCGCAACTATCCCAAGTGCATCAGCAAGGAGCTGTTTGAGCAGATTCCGGCCAGCGACGTGCGCAAGCAGTGGTGGCTCGACCCGACCTACGTGGATGATGAGGGCAACGTGCAGACCTATCCCTACACCGCCTCGACCGGCCAGGCAGCTAACAGTACCCAACTGGCCAAGAACACCCGTGCCGCCAAGCCCGACCTGCTGAGCAACGCCAATGTGTATGCCTACATGCAGTGGAAGGTACGTTGCAACGACACTCCGGGTGTTGGTGACCTGAACTTCTTCCGTTCGAGCGAAATGTACCTGATCGAGGCAGAGGCCGAGCACATGCTCGGAAATGATGCCGCAGCCCAGGCAGCCCTGATTGCCCTGAACAAGACCAGCGGCCGCGACCCTGAGTACGCATGCGACAAGACAGGCGATGACTTGATGAACGAGATCAAGCTCTACCGCCGCATCGAGCTGTGGGGCGAAGGCTTCGACTGGTTTGACCTCAAACGCTGGAAGGACACGCTGGTTCGCCACAATGCCGGCGAGGGCGGCAACTTCCTGGCCACACTGGCTGTGACCATCGAGCCGCAGGAGAAGAACGAGTGGCGCTTCATGATCCCGACTCGTGAGACTGACTACAACAAGGCCGTGAGCGATGGTGTGATTACGCCAGCCAACTGGAACCTGAACAACCAGTAACAACCTGCAACACACATTTTTTAATCATAAGCACAACCTTGAGTGAGATTGCCGGTGCCCGCGATGGGCATCGGCAATCTTTGGTAATCCCCCCCTAAATCCCCCCTGAAGGGGGGGGACTTCCTGTAGTGGCTAGGGGGACAACTAAAAAAAAACAAGCCCCATCACTTGACGGGGCTTGTAATAGAGAATGCGGTGGGCCTTACTTGATGAGGCTTGCACCCTTGTTCAGTGCCTGCTCATTGAGCGGGATGAGGTGGTGGTGACGCTCGGGCAGTGTCTTCTTGAGTGCCTTGAGCACGCTCTCGATGGTGACCATGGGACGCACGTGCAGCAGAGCACCCAGCACAATCATGTTGAACGTCTTGCTGTTGTTCATCTCAATCGTAGCCTCAGTTGCATCGATGGGATAAATCGTGATGTCGGTGCGAGTGGGTTTCTTGTGGATGCCATAGGTGTCATACATCAGGATGCCACCAGGCTTGACCTTGCTCTCAAACTTGTCAAGGCTCTGCTGGTTGAGCACGACCACGACATCGTAGGTGTTCAGCACGGGCGAGCTGATGCGCTCATCGCTCACGATAACGGTGACGTTGGCGGTGCCACCACGCTGTTCGGGACCATAAGATGGCAGCCAGCAAACCTCCTTGTCTTCCATCAGTCCAGAGTATGCCAGGATCTTACCCATCGACAACACACCCTGTCCGCCAAATCCGGCGATAACTATTTCGTTAATCATAGTGTCTTCTAATGTTTTTATCGTTGAATACCATCTTCTAAGTTCTTCAAGTCACCCAGAGGATACTTGGCGAACATGTTCTCTTCCATCCACTTGTTGGCCTTCTCGGGAGTGAGTTTCCAGCCTGTGTTGCAGGCGCTGACAATCTCGACCACCGATGTGCCCTTGCAGTTGATGCTGTTCTCAAAAGCCTTGCGCAGCGCAGCCTTGGTCTTGCGCACGCTGGCGGGCGTGTGCACGCTCTGACGGGTCACATAGCATGTACCGTCGAGTTGAGCCAGCAGCGGAGTGATGGCCAGGGGATAACCATTCAGGTCCGGACGACGTCCGTAGGGGCAAGTTGCGGTCTTCTGTCCCAACAGCGTAGTGGGAGCCATCTGTCCACCAGTCATGCCATAGATGGCATTGTTGATGAAGATGATAGCGATGTTCTCGCCACGGTTGCAAGCGTGAATCGACTCGCAGGTGCCGATAGCCGAGAAGTCACCATCGCCCTGGTAGGTGAACACCAGGTTCTCGGGCCAGAGACGCTTGGCGGCGGTGGCCAGTGCGGTAGCGCGACCGTGAGGAGCCTCCTCCCAGTCGATGTCGATATAGTTATAGGCAAACACAGCGCAGCCCACGGGCGACACGCCGATAGCCTTGTCGGCTACACCCATCTCTTCGATGACCTGTGCGACCAGTTTGTGTACAACGCCATGGCTGCAACCAGGGCAATAGTGCATGTGAACTTGGTTCAGCAGCGCGGGTGCAGAATAAACTTTATTCTCAGGTTTAATGATATCGTTCATTTCCATTGCGTTATTACTTATTAATGAGTTTCTCTTTCAATACGTTCAACAGCTCATCGGGAGTGGGCACATTGCCACCGAAACGGCCATAGTGCTCAACCGGCATCTTGCACTCGACAGCCAGCTTGACATCCTCGATCATCTGGCCAGCATTGAGCTCGACGCAGAGGATGCCCTTGACGTTCTTGGCAGCCTCACGGAGTTCCTTCTCGGGGAAGGGCCACAGGGTGATGGGGCGGAACAGACCGACCTTGATACCCTCCTTGCGTGCCAGCTCCATGGTCTTCATGGCGATGCGTGCTGTGGTACCGAAGGCAGTGATCATGTAGTCGCAGTCTTCGACGTCAACAAGTTCGCAACGGGTCTCATTCTTCTCAATCTCGCGATAGGTAGCCTGGAAGCGCCAGTTGTTCTCTTCCATCTTGTCATCGTCAAGCTCAAGGCTGGTGATGACATTGCTGGGGCGCATGCCCTTGCGGCCGTTGACGGCCCATGGGCACTGCTGGCGGATCTCCTCGTCGGTGCGGCGCGGACGCTGCTCGGGCAGGACAACCTTCTCCATGAGCTGACCGATGGTACCGTCGGCCAGAATCATCGACACGCAGCGATATTTGAATGCCAGGTCAAATCCAAGTGCGACCATGTCGGCCATCTCCTGCACGCTGCTCGGTGCGAGGACAATCATGTGGTAGTCGCCATGGCCACCACCCTTGCAAGCCTGGAAGTAGTCGGCCTGTGAGGCATGGATGGTACCCAGACCTGGGCCACCACGCTGCACATTGATCAACAGCGCCGGCACCTCGCTAGCTGCGAGATAAGACACACCCTCCTGCATGAGGCTAAAGCCTGGGCTTGAGGTAGAAGTGAAGACGGCCTTACCAGTCATTGCACCGCCATACACCATATTGATTGCAGCCACTTCGCTCTCGGCTTGCAGAACAACCATACCAGTGGTCTCCCAGGGCATCTCCTCCTCGAGCTTCTCGAGCACCTCGCTCTGCGGGGTAATGGGATAGCCAAAATAGGCATCAGCACCATAGCGGATAGCAGCCATGGCCAGGGCCTCATTACCTTTCATCAAGGTTACTTCATCTTTCATTATTACGATAGTTTAATGTTAATTGAGTTACTAGTTAAGGATTATTTCTCGACCACTTTATAAACCTCGATGCATGCGTCGGGGCACACGAGCGCGCAGCTGGCGCAGCCAATGCACTTGTCGGGATTAGCCATGTAGGCAAAATGGTATCCGCGATCGTTCACTTCCTTGGGTTGCAACCCGAGCACATCGCACGGACAAGCGACAACGCAAAGGTTACATCCCTTGCAACGCTCGGTGTTGACAGTTACAGCACCTCTAATTTTAGCCATTTGTTATTAGTTTTTATGTTATGGTTTACGTAGTGGTGCACGCCGGGTCGGACGGCCAGACGGACACCGTTAATTTCTCATTCGGCAAAATTACAAAATTTCTCTGAATCAGCAACAAAAATTTACCCATTTTTTTAGCCACCAACAAAAATGCCGCGAAAAGTCGCGGCATTTCTCAGTGCTGTACATCCTGTTGGATGTCATTTGCCAAGCATGATGTTGATGACGCCATTGACATCGGCGATGTCAACGTCTTGGTCACCCTCGGTGATGTAGGCACGGCCATCGTAGCCCGCTGCGCTGTCCTTGCCCAGCATGATGTCAATCAGGATGTTGACATCGGCAATATCGACAGTTCCGTCACCATTGACGTCGCCCAGCAGTGCTGGAGCGTCCTGCAGCATGCTGATGCTGATGTTTTTGAGCAAGAGCCAGCCATAGCCCGCCACGCTGGTGCAATGGAAGCCGAAGTAGTAGACTCCGGTCTTGGCCGGCACGATGGTGTCGTTGCGGTAGGTGTGGGTGATGGGTTCGTTCATGATGATGTGGTCGAAGAGCGTGTCGTAGGTCTCGGTGTTGAGTCCCTGTCCATAGGCCACATCCATATAGTCGACATCGTTGCTGATGGCAGTGTTGGCATCGAAGGTGATGCTGTAGGTGGCTCCACGCTTGAGGTTGATGGGCGGTGTGAGCAGCCAGTCGTCGGCATTGTTCTCGGTCGAGCGGTAGTAGGTTGCGCGTCCGCCGCCCGAGTACTGGCGTTCCCAGTGCCATGTGACTCCATCGTGGTTGTTGTCGAGCACCGTGAGCAGGTCGAAGCTGGCCTCGGTGTTGAAGTAGTTGGCGTAAGGCACATCCAATGCCGGGCCGATGACAGCTTTGTTGGACTCAGCAGCCTCGCCGGTGATGCCGTCGTTGATGGCTTCCACCTTATAAATATATGCCGCCAGTTGGTCGGGATTGAAGTCATCGGTGAGTGTGGTGCCCGTCATAGCCTCGGCTACCAAGGTGTTGTCCGGCATGCGATAGACATTGTAGGTCAGCGCCTCGGGATTGAGTTCCTGTCCATGAGCGCCCGTTGTGGGTGCCTGCCAGGTGACGATGGCCTGGTGCGTGTCGTAGTTGTAGTCGAGCGTCACGTCGGTGGGCGCATTGGGGGTCTCGGGGCCAACATAGAGCGAGAGCTTGGCCTCGGGGCTGTTACCGGCCTCATTGGCCACGGTGGCAATGATCTCCACATCGCCGGAAGGCACGGTGACCGTGGCTTGGGCTTGTGCGCCCGCCTCGACGGTGCCAGTGGCCACCTCAGCACCATTGGCCGTGATGGTGTAGTCGAGCGTGCCGGTCAAGGGATTGCCCTCATAGGTAGTGGTGGGCGCCGTGAACGACACAGTGCCGGTGGTCGATGCACCATCGAAGGTTGCAGTCAGGTCGGTCACTGCAGCGGGTGCCTCGTCGGCCGCCTTGGGCTCGATGACGCACAGGTTGACCAGCCACGAGTTGTCGGGCGTGTTCATCAGCTGGGTTGCAGCCACCGAACCGACTGTGGGATTGACCTCATAGAGGTAGCACTTCTGGTCGCTGAGCACGACACTCCAGTAGAAGCGGCCGGTGTGCGCGTCATAGGTCATCGAGCTGGGGTTGGTCGAGATGTTGTCGATGCCCAGGTCGCCCAGGGGCATGACCTCGACCTCGGTGCCGCTGCCCACATTGGCCGTGCTGATGGCATAGAGCCAGCCGTCCTGGCCGATGCCATAGAGCACGCCCTGGTCGTTGCAGGCAATGGCGGCCATGGGGATAGAAGCATTGCCCAGGATGGTGCGCGTGGGGGTGTTGGTCGAGAAGTCGATGGTGGCCAGTTTGCGGTTGACCACCTGCCAGTTCATGTTGAAGTTATAGAAGATGCCATAGTTCTTGCCGGTGACCGGGTCGTGGGCCATGCCACAGCTGCTGATGTAGTTGCGGTCCATGTCGCCCAAGGTGACGGCGAGCGTACGCTCCCATGTCTCCATGTCATACTCAACATGGTAGAGGATATAGGTGTTGGTCTGGTCGAAGTCATCCCATACGGTCTTGAAGTGTATGCCCTTCATCTTTCCGTCCTCATAGACGGCACCGCCCAGCGGAGCCTGATAGACATCGCGGCCCTCGGTGAGCTTGGTCAATGTTTGACCGGCAAGGTCGAACTCATAGATGCCCTCAAGGTTATTGTTCATGGTCCAGGAGTCGGCCTTGACCACGCCGCAGTAGAACTTGGGCGAATACTCTCGTGCTTGCGCCATCATCGTGCAGACAATCAAAGCCAGCGCGATGAGGCATGTACTCTTTAGTCTCATGCTTTTTTGGATTATGTTAATGGTTTTATGGTGCAAAGGTATGTTGAAATCGTGAGAGCGACAAGTGTTTTTATCTTGTTTTTGAGAAAAACATTTATCTTTGGTAGTTTTGAGAGGAGAATGAATACAGTGAAGGCATGCGATCGAACAGGCTAAAAAAGTTCATCCGCCCATAGAATGTTGCACACGATGCCCATCAACAGATAGCAAGTCACCTCGGCCATCCCGACAAAACATCGCACCGGCCTGGTGATTGACTGATGGCGCAGCAACAGCGCGACCACATTGGTCAGCAGAGCGTATGTCAAGCCAAACGTCACCGCTGCAAGAAATCTCGCAGACAGGAAATCAATCGCTAGACCTGAATCCAGTGTCAACTCACGCAACTGTTCTTCGCCTCCCAGCCAAAACAGCGACACGACCAGTGTGAGCAAGCAGCCAAGCAATGTCACTGCAAGATGGTAAACGACAAACAACAGGCGCATCGCTACTGCTGGATAGAGCGGATTTGGCGCTGCAGCTCGAAGGGCTTGCGGATGAAGCGCATAGTGATGGAGCCGGCGCCAGTGCCACTGACAAAGACGGTGCCATAGCCGAAGATGCGCCCCGCGAGCGACTCGGTGACATTGATTGTCTCGATCTTGCCCACGACCATCTCGTGGGTGTGCCGGCGCAGCAACCCGTGACCATGGAAGAAGCGACGGTCGCTCAGAAAGATTGTTGTCGTCAGATTGCGCACCAATTTAGCCAGATTGAAGTAGGCAAACCAGTGCAGCTTGGGGCGGTAAACGATGTTCTCGCCCTGGGCCAAGATTTTGTTGATGTTCATCCTTATTCTAATTGAAAATTGAGAATGGAAAATGATTTTAGTCAAAGACATAGTTGAGGAAGTCGTGCAGGGGCTTGAGGGGTCGCAGGTCGGCAGCCACGCGCTCCACCCAGTCGTCGCAGTCGAAGTACTCCTCCGATGGGCGCATCATCAGGATGTACTCCTTCATCTTGAGGTAGCGGGCCAGCGGATGGTCCTTGGGATAGTCCTTGGGCACAGTCTTGAGCGTGTTGCACTCCCACTGATAGCGCGATGTGATGTCGGGGTTCTGGACAATGCGCAGGAACTCCTCGGGCTCGGCGTCGATGAGGCTGCGCAGACGTGCAAGAATGTCCTTCTCGGGCCACCAGATGCCGCCACCCATCATCAGCTGGTCGGGCTGGAAGTGCACATAGTATCCCGAGATGATGGTATGCCTCCCGCCTTTGCCGATCACGCCCGAAAAATAGTTCTTGTAGGGGCTCTTGTCGTTACTGAAACGGATGTCGCGGTAGATGCGGTAGACACAATCCTTGACGGCCAGTCCGCGCACATTGTCGTCATAGTCGGCCACCATGCCGATGAGACGCTCCATGTCCTGTTCCCAAGGCTTCCTCAAGGCATCGAACTCATCTTTGTGCGCCTTGAACCATGTGCGGTCGTTATTGGCTTGCAGCTGCCGCAGAAAAGCCAACACCTCTTTTATATTACTTGTTGATTTCATTATCTGATATCAAATATGGCGCAAAGATACTTAAATTCGCCGATACGGACAAATTGATAATGACGTTTTGCTTGAACAAGCTTCCACCACCTTCTATTCTTCTGAAATTTTGATTATTACACACCACTTTTACTTACCAAAAACACAACCCAACGACATCCTATTTGCCAAAATAATTATTGTTTTGTTAATTTTTTGCTTATTTTCTTTGCACGATTAATAACTTATTGTTACCTTTGCAAAGTTTTTCATAACAAATTGATCTAATCAACCTATCCTAAAAACCAATTTTATGAAGAAAGTACTGCTCCTATTGGCCACCGTCATGACGGCGATGAGTCTGTGGGCCGCACCAGTCAATCTGAGTACGGCCAAGGCGAAAGCCCAGAACTATTTAGTGAAAGAAATGTATGCAGGCCGCATTATGTCGCCTGCCGCCTTAGAGCCCGTTCTGCTCAAGGCCGAGATGGGTCTGCTCAACCAGCCCGTGTTCTACATCTTCAACACCGAGTCGACCTTCATTGTCGTCGCCGGTGACGACCGCGCCGATGAAATCCTCATGATTGGCGACCGTCCGTTGCGCAACATCGACAACCTGCCGCTGGGTCTGCGCGACATGCTGGGCCAGTACAAGGACCAGATTATGTATCTGCAGAAAAACCCGGACATGGAGGCCAACCTGCTGGCCAACCCCAGCAGCCGTGGCGCCAAGGCCTCGGTGACGGGCACCTATGGCCCGCTGCTGACGTGCAACTGGGACCAGGAGGCACCCTATAACAACCTGTGCAAGTTTGGCAGCTACACCTGCTTGACCGGTTGCCCCGCCACATCGGCATCGATGGTGTTCTACCACTGGAAGTACCCCACCGCCGCCACTCCCGTCGTTCCGGGCTACAAGTCGACCATCAGCTACTCGAGCTATGGCTCGAAGAGCTACACCCACTCGGCACTGCCCTCAGTGACCTTCGACTGGGCCAACATGCTCGACAGCTACACGGGCAGCTACACCACCGCCCAGGGCAATGCCGTGGCCACGCTGATGCGCTATGTGGGCCAGGCCGAGCGCATGGGCTATGGCACGAGCGCAGCCGGCGGTAGCGGTGTGAGCGTCGACAGTGTGTGCAACATCCGCGACGCGTTCATCTTCTTCGGCTACGACCCCAACACCACCCGCTTTGTCAAGAAGACCAGCGCCTACAGTGGTGGCACCACCCTCTATAGCGACTCGCAGTGGGCAGCGCTGATCCAGGAGGAGATTGCCGCCGGCCGTCCCATCGTGTTCTGCGCCGTGAGTTCAAACGCCGGTGGCCACGCCTTCAACGTCGATGGCTACAACAGCAGCACCAACAAGTATCACGTCAACTTCGGTTGGAGTGGCGATGGCAATGCCTGGTGCTCGCTCAACTCGTTCGGCTACAGCAGCTACAACTTCAATGTCTATCAGCAGATGGTCATCGGCATCCAGCCGCCGACATCTAGCGCCACCCCGACGCTGAGTGTATCGCCCAGCACACTGTCGTTCAGCGCCACCGCCGGCCAGACAGTGAGCAAGACCTTCACCGTGACCGGTGCCAACCTCCAGGGCAACGTGACCCTGTCGCTGACCGATGCCAATGGTGTGTACAGCATCTCGCCGTCGACCATCAGCGCCAGTGCTGCCGCCAGCGGTGCCACCGTCACTGTGACCTACGCCCCAACAGCCGCCGGCTCGCACTCGGCCAGCATCAAGCTCTCGAGCACAGGCGCATCCAATGTGTCGGTGTCGATGAGTGGCTCAGCCGCCGCTGCAGCACTTGAGACCTACATACCGGTGATGAGCGCCGCCAACAGCAGCTATATCACCAGCTCGAGCTTCCGCGCCAACTGGAGCGACCAGACCCCGAGCGCCAATGTGGCCAGCTACACGCTGCAGGTCGACGAGCAGGGAAGCACCCCCGCTACCACTGAGCTTGCCAACATCAACCTGAGCAACGTGAGCGCTGTCACCACCTCTGACGGCTATCTGAGCAACATCGCCAGCAGCATCACCAGCTATCTGGGCACCGGCTGGACCGCATCGACCTATGCCTACGCCAACACCGGCATGCTCATCACCAAGGGCAACTTTGTCTCGCCCAGCTATAGCCTGACCGGCTACAGCAAGGTTACCGTCAAGGTCAAGGCTCAGAGCTACTACTCGAGCTACTATGGCAACGCCACGCTGAGCGTGAGCACCGGCTCGGCCAGCAAGACTCAGGCGCTGACCGACAACATGACCGAGTACACGTTTGTCCTCGACTGCGCTTCGTCGAGCAAGGTCACCATCGGCTCGACCAGCAACTACATCGCTGTGAGCAGCATCCAGATTTATGCCGGCGACGCAACTTCGGTCAACATGCTGGCCGCCAGCGAGACCGGTGGACAAACCACCCGCACCATCACGGGCATCACCAACAAGTATTACACCGTGAGCAACCTCAAGACCGGCGCCACCTTCAACTACAAGGTGAAGGCTATCTACACCGACGGCAGCGAGAGCAGCTGGAGCAATGTCCAGAGCGTGACGCTGAGCGAGGAGGCACCTGCCGCAACGCCCACCCTGACCGTGTCGAAGACCTCGCTGAGCCTGGCCACCGACCTGGGTGAGACGGCCACCGCCACCTTCAAGGTGACCGGTGCCGACCTGACCGGCAATGTGACATTGAAGCTGACCGACAACAATGGCGTGTACAGCATCACTCCCACCACCATCACCGCAGCCAACGCAGCCAATGGTGTGAACGTGACCGTGACCTACAATCCCGCAGCAGCAGGCAGCCACACCGGCACCATCACCGTGGCCAGCACGGGTGCCGAGAGCAAGACCGTGGCCCTGACCGGCACAGCCACCATCAACAAGGCCACGCCTGTGATGAACTCGGCTACCGGCATCAGCAGCACCGCCTTCACCGCCAACTGGACGCACAACGTGCTGACGGCAGGCGTGTCAAGCTACTCGCTCTATGTCAACCTGGTGTCTCAGCCCAGCGAGCCCGAAGACCCCGAGGAGCCCGAATCGACCCTGCTCGCCAGCCTGGACGGCAGCCAGTACACCGGCAGCTACAAGACCATCACGCTGAAGTCGCCATGGGGCGGCTCGAACGTCAAGGGCGGCAATGGCGCTGTCTACACCAAGAACAGTTCGTCGTGGTGGTGGAGCTCGTCGACGACCTATGGCACCATCACCTACACCGTGCCCAGCGGCTACAGCAACGCCACGTTCACCGTGCAGGTGACCACCTCGAGCAACTCTTATGGCTCGGGCAACGTCACCGTCAAGTCGGCCAAGACCTCGGCCGTGGGCCACTCGTTCAGCAAGGGCGAGACCTACAGTTGGACCGTGACAGCCAGCGCCGGCGACAAGATCACCATCTACTCGACCAGCAGCAACTACTCGCCCGACATGACGTTGATCAACATCTATGCCGGCACGCCCTCGCTCAACGCCACTCAGACGGGTGACAACACCGCACTGACCATCACCGGCATTGCAGCAGGCGAGACCGAGTATGTGGTCAACAACCTGATTGCCGGAGCCACCTACTCCTACTACCTGGTGGCCAAGTACATTGACGGCACCACGGCAACGAGCAACACACAACAAGTGACCCTGACAAGCATGAATGCTCAGGGTGGCGGCACCACTGCCATCGATGCCATCACGGGTGGCGACGAGGTGGTCTCGGTGACCTATGTCAACATGGCCGGTGTGCAGCGCAGCGAGCCGTGGGACGGTGTCAACGTCCGCGTGGTGCGCTACAAGAATGGCACTGTCAAGAGCACCAAGATTGTGCGCTGAGACCGTTAGCATTCCATAGCTCATCAGAGCACTCATCACCCACATCGGGGGGCGGAGCCAACAGGGCTCTGCCCCCCGAATTGTTAATAAACAGAAAAAGTTTGGTCCAAGTGACGAAAAACCGAGAAAACTTTTTGCGTTTTACGAGTTTTCTACTACTTTTGCAGCCCGAAAACCGGTATCATTCCGATTCTCCATGTCACGCTCAAACTTATCACGAGTTTTCGAATTTCAGAAATTGTGACTTTGCGACTAATTATCACGAATTTTCGATAACAATGGCTATGCAAACATTATTGTCAGGAACAATAATAAATTATCTAAAAGTGGCAGATATTCGGTCACTAATTCTGTAAAAGGTTTTGCCAAACCCGTTGGAATGGTAGCAGGATTAGTTACCGCTATAGATATTGGAGATACATTTATGGAAGGACATTATTTGGTTGCTACTGCAAAATTTGCTGTTGCTTCAATTGAATATGCTATATCATCAAATCCTTTCGGCGCATGTCTAGTTTTGGGTTTTGAATTAATGGACACGAAGTTTCATTTCACTGATAATCTTTACCAGACTTTAGACCCTTCATACAATCCTTAATATAAGAATGGAATTTTTTGAAAAAGTTATTGACCTGCTTTTCTATCACTTATATGTTTTACAAAATAGTGATAATGACTTTGCAAAAACTGGCAGAGCCTGTCATTTAATGCTATTCGCACTACTATTGCCCAGTTACATTTCCCTAGGAAGTTTGGCAACATTAATTATGCCCAAAAAATTCGCTGCCATAGTTGCAATCATCTTGGTTATAGTTCTCATGATGATATACATTGAGTTCCAAGCACGATACGAGGATTATAAAACTCGTAAAATGGTATTAGATAGATTTAAGCCTAAGTCCAGAATTAAATCTATATCCATCATCCTATTATATTGTTTAGTTGCTTTGTCACCAACTCTATTGATAATATTTTTCTATGAACTTTAAAAATCAAGTTTTTATAATACAAATTATACCTGCATTAATATGAACGGTCACTTGACATTCATCACACTAAGCACTGGCGACACCCTGCTGCACGGGCGCCGTACCCATTCATGAACAAAAACTAAGACAAGAATATGAACACCAAAACATTCATCCTGACCATGATGCTTGCTGGCAGCGGACTGCTGGGCGGGGCTCAATATGACGCTGAGTGCCCCTCTCTGTCCCCCCCCTGATGGGGGGGATGCCCCGAGCAGCCACAACAGAAAGTCCCCCACTTCAGGGGGGATTTAGGGGGCTTTAACCGACGAGATGTTTGAGTAAGACAATCTGAACCGGCTGACCCACATCGGGGGGCGGAGCCAACAGGGCTCTGCCCCCCGAATTGTTAATAATCAGAAAAAGTTTGGTCCAAGTGACGAAAAACCGAGAAAACTTTTTGCGTTTCACGAGTTTTCTACTAATTTTGCAGCCCGAAAAGTAGGGAGTAGGGAGTAGGAACGCGGCATGCCGCTTGAACTGCCATCATCATGTGTCGGCTGAACTACTGAACTACAGTACTACTGAACTACATCACTACATTAGAAAGTTAAATAACTATTTAATGAGTACTCGAGAACATATATTGAGCGAGGCCGGCAAGCTGCTGTCGCGCATCGGTCCACAGTCGATGACAATGGACCTGGTGGCGCGTTCTTGTGGTATCAGCAAGCGCACGCTCTACGAGACCTTCCCCGACAAGCGCACCCTCATCAAGGAATGCATCGACGCGCATCACCAGCGTCAGAACCAGGAGGTCCGCGCCATCTTCGACTCGGCACCCAACTGCTATGAGGCGCTGTTCAAGGTGTATAAGCGTGTGCGTGAGTACTTGCGCGAGTCGTCGATGAACTATGTCGACGAGATACGTCGTCTCTATCCCGAGATTTTTGCGCATCAGCAAGAACAGGAGCGGCAGTTTGTGCTAGGCCTGAGTCAAGTGCTCAAGAAGGCTCAGGACGAGGGCCATGTGGTGCGCGGCATCAACACCGACATTGCCGCGTTCCTGTTCCTGAGCACCATCCGCAACGTGCACAGCAGCGACCGGCTGCAGGACTTCGGCTTCGACCGTGTCGAGGTGTTCGACGGGGCGTTTGTCAACTTCCTGCGCGGCATGGCCACGCCCGAGGGCATCGAGTATATCGACACCCTGCTGCACGGGCGCCGCACCCCATTCATGAACAAAAACTAAGACAAGAATATGAACATCAAAACATTCATCCTGACCATGATGCTTGCTGGCAGCGGACTGCTGGGCGTGGCACAGAACGTGCTGCCCCTGTCGCTGGACCAGTGCATACGCATCGCCCTGAGTGAGAACCCGACCGTCAAAGTCGACTCGATGGAAATCGAGCGTGTCGACTATGCCAAGAAGGAGACGTTGGGCAAGTTGTTGCCCGAAGTGAACTTCAGCGCGCAGTACACCCGCAACCTGGCCCTGCAGACCATCTATATCGACGCAGGAGCCTTTGGCGGCGGTGGCAGCACCACGCCCAGCGACGACACTGGCGACGACATCACCGGCAGCACTGCCGGCAAGGCCTCGAAGAGCGCCGGCAGCGGCCAAGGCATGAAGATGGGCCGCGACAACAGCCACCAGGCGGGTTTCTCGGCCACCGTGCCCCTGATTGTGCCCAGCCTGTGGAAGACCATCAAGCTCAACAACAACCAGATATTGCAGACCCTTGAGGCCGCCCGCGCCAACAAGATTGCGCTGGTGACACAGGTCAAGAATGCCTATTATGCCCTGCTGCTGGCCCAGCACACCAAGGCCGTCATCGAGGCCAACCACGCCACGGCCAAGCAGCATGCCTACATCTATCAGAAGCAATATGAGCTGGGCACAGCCAGTGAGTATGACGTGTTGCGCGCCAACGTGGCCGTGACCAACCTTGAGCCCTCGATTCTTGAGGCCGAGAACTCCATCCGCCAACTCAAGCTGCAGCTGCAGCTGCTCATGGGCATGGACGTGCGCCAGGACTTCACCACCACCGAGACCCTGGACCAGTATAAAAGCCTGATGTATGGCCGCTATCTCTCGACCGACACCTCGCTGGTCAAGAACACCAACCTCAAGTCGCTGGACCTGCAGACCGACTACCTCAAAAAGGTGGTGGACGTGCAGAAGGCCGCCTGGTACCCCACCCTGACCGGCAGCGCCAACTACATGTGGAGCGCCATGTCCAACGGCACGCCGTTCAAGGACTTGAAGTTCAACCCCATGTCGAGCGTCGGGCTGACACTAGCCTTCCCCATCTTCACCGGTTTCCAGCGCGTGAACCGCATCAAGCAGGCCGAGATTCAGGCCCGTGAGATGAAGTGGCAGCGCGAGAACCTGGAGCGTTCGCTGCACGTGCAGGTGCAGAGTCAGATGGACAACATCAACAAGAGCATCAAGCAGATTGAGAGCAACGAGGGCGGCGTGAAGCAGGCCGAGAAAGCCAGTGACATCATGCAGAAGAGCTTCCAGATTGGTGCAGCGTCGTTCATCCAACTGCGCGACACCGACGATGCCCTGATGGCCGCCCGCCTGAGCTACTACCAGGCCATCTACAACTACCTCGTGGCCGAGAGCAACCTCGAGAACGTACTGGGCAACACCCACTACGTCAATTAATAATAAATAATTTAGAATTAAGAATTATTGATCACTAATTCAGAATTCACAATTCTTAATTCATAAGATTAGAATCAAAATAAAACCCATATAATGAAGACAAAAGGATTATTAATCGCGGCCATGGGGCTGATGGTGCTGAGTGCTTGCACCAAGAAGGACGACAAGGCTGCCGGGCAGAAGGAAGAGCTGCCCATGGTGAAAGTAGAAACTGTGTATGACGAGGACGTGGCGCAGGTGAGCGAATACACTGCCACCGTCGAGGCCTTCAAGACCAACAACATCTCGTCGAACAACGGTGCGCGCATCAAGCGCCTGCTGGTGGACGTGGGCAGCCACGTGCGCGCCGGCCAGGCCGTGGTGGTGCTTGACGATGTGAACATCGCCACTCAGCAGGCCGCCATCGACCAGCAGCGCATCCAGCTCGCCAACCAGAAGCGCGACCTTGACCGCATGAAGGAGCTGGTGAAGATTGGCGGCGGCACGCAGCAAAGTGTCGACCAGATGCAGGCCGCCTACGACGCCCAGGCCCGCGCCATCGAGTCGACCCAGCGCCAGCTGCGCACGATGCAAGAGAACACGACGCTGACCGCCCCGGTGAGCGGTGTGGTCACGGCCAAGAACTATGACGCTGGCGACCTGCCGGCAGGCCCCATCCTGGTCATCGAGCAGCAACAACCCCTCAAGGTTGTGGTTAACGTCAACGAGAGCGACTTCCCCAAGGTGAAGGTGGGCATGAAGGTAGACGTGCGTCTTGACACCTACGGCGAGGAGGTCTTCCCCGGCCAGGTGCACATCATCCACCCCACGATTGACCCCAACAACCGCACGTTCCAGGTGGAGGTGACCATTGCCAACAGCGGCAACCGTGTGCACACAGGTATGTTTGCGCGCGTGAACTTCAACTTCGGCACGACACACAACGTGGTGGTGACCGACCGCGCCATCCAGAAGCAGACCGGCTCGGGCGTGCGCTATGTCTACGTCTACCACAACGGCACGGTCGAGTTCCGCGAGGTGACGCTGGGACGTCGCATGGAGAATCGTTATGAGATTGTGAGCGGCCTCACGCCGGGCACCCAGGTGGTGACCGAGGGCCAGAGCCGCCTGACCAACGGAGCCAAGGTTGAGATTACGAAGTAAGTTTTTAGTTGTTAGTTGTTAGTTTCGAGCATTCGAACATTCGAGCATTCGAGCTAACATCTAAAGTCTAAGGCCTAGAGTCTAACGTCTAACGTCTAAAAACTAAAGTCAAAGTCTAAATTAAGAAAACATGAGTCTATATAGCAGTTCAGTGAAGCGACCGGTGACGACCATCTTGATTTTTGTGGCCGTGACCATCATCGGTCTGTTCTCGCTGCAGAAGTTACCCATCGACTTGTACCCCGATGTGGACACCAACACCATCATGGTGATGACGACCTATCAGGGCGCAAGTGCGCAAGATATTGAGCAGAACCTGACTCGACCGCTGGAGAACACGCTCAACTCGGTCGAGCACCTGAAGCACATCACGTCAAACTCGCGCGAGAATGTGTCGATCATCACGCTGGAGTTTGAGTATGGCTACGACATCGACGCGTTGACCAACGACGTGCGCGACAAGCTGGACATGATCACAAGCTATCTGCCCGACGACTCGAACACACCTGTCATCTTCAAGTTCTCGAGCGACATGATTCCCATCGCGTTGCTGTCGGTGCAGGCCGGCGAGAGCATGCCGGGTCTGTACAAGATTCTGGACGAGAACGTAGCCAACCCGCTGGCCCGTGTCGACGGCGTGGGCTCGGTGTCGATTGCCGGTGCGCCCAAGCGTGAGATCCACGTCTACCTCGACCCCCTGCGCATGGAGGCCTATCACATCAGCGTCGAGAGCGTAGCCACGCTGATTGGTGCCGAGAACCGCAACATTCCCGGCGGTACGTTCGACATCGGCAGCGACACCTACTCGCTGCGTGTGCAGGGCGAGTTCAAGGATCCCGAGGAGATGAAAAACATCGTCGTTGGCGCCAGCAATGGCGGCGTGGTGCACCTGAGCGACATCGCCACCATCGACGACTCGCTCGAGGAGCGCGCCCAGGAATCGTTCAACAACGGTGTGAAAGGTGCCATGGTCATCATCCAGAAGCAGAGCGGTGCCAACAGTGTGGAGATTTCTAACCAGGTGGCCAAGATTCTGCCGTCGATTCAGAAGAACCTGCCCAGCGACGTCAAGCTGGACTACATCGTCGACACGAGCGACAACATCCGCAACACCATCTCGTCGCTGGTCGAGACAGTGCTCTACGCCCTGTTGTTTGTGGTGCTGGTGGTGTTCTTCTTCCTGGGCCGCTGGCGTGCCACGGTCATCATCGTGCTCACGATCCCCATCTCGCTGATTGCCTCGTTTATCTACCTCTTTGCCACGGGCAACACGCTGAACATCGTGTCGCTGTCATCGCTGTCCATCTCCATCGGTATGGTGGTGGACGATGCCATTGTGGTGCTGGAGAACATCACCACGCACATCGAGCGTGGCTCCGACCCCAAGCAGGCCGCCGTGCATGGCACCAACGAGGTGGCCATCTCGGTCATCGCGTCGACGTTGACGCTGATTGCCGTGTTCTTCCCGCTGACGCTGGTCACGGGCATGACCGGTGTGCTGTTCCGCCAGCTGGGCTGGATGGTGTGCATCATGATGATTATCTCGACCACCGCAGCCTTGTCGCTGACTCCGATGCTGTGCTCGCGCATGCTCAAGCAGCACCGCCAGGACAGCCCGCTGTTCCACAAGATCTATGGCCCGATAGAGAACTTCCTCGACAAGCTGGATGACTGGTTCAAACGTGTGTTGAGCGTTTGTGTGACCCACCGCTGGATCACCACAGCCGCCGCACTGGGCATCTTCGTGGCCTCGATGTTCCTGGCCCGGTTCATCGGCAGCGAGTTCTTCCCCACGATGGACAACAGCCGCCTGGGTGTGAACCTGGAGCTGCCCATCGGCAGCCGCGTCGAGCTGGCCAAAGAAGTGACCGAACGCCTGTACAAAGAGTGGACCGAGAAGTATCCCGAGATCAAGGTGTTCAACTACACCGTGGGCCAGGCGTCGAGCGACAATACTTTTGCCTCGATGCAGAACAACGGCTCGCACATCATCTCGATGAACATCCGTCTGGTCAACCCCAGCGAGCGCAAGCGCGGCATCGTCGAGATTGCCGGCCTGATGCGTGAGGACCTCAAGCACTACCCCGAGTTCAAGAAGGCCCTGGTCAACGTGGGCGGCAACCGCGGTGGCGGCATGAGTGGCCAGAGCACACTCAACTATGAAATCTATGGCTACGACTTCGAGAAGACCGACACCGTGGCCCAGCGCCTGAAGCGGTTGCTTGAGGGCATCAAGGGTGCAGCCGACATCAACATCAGCCGCTCGGACTACCAGCCCGAGTATCAGGTGGACTTCGACCGCGAGAAGTTGGCCATCTACGGCTTGAACCTGAGCACCGCCGCCAGCGCACTGCGCAACCGCATCAACGGCACCACGGCCAGCTACTTCCGCGAGGACGGCGACGAGTATGACATCAAGGTGATGTATGACAAGGGTCACCGCCAGTCGCTGACCGACATCGAGAACATCTTGCTCTACAACGCTCAGGGACAGGGCATCCGCCTCAAGGAGGTGGGCACCGTGGTCGAGCGGTTCAACCCGCCCACCATCGAGCGTAAGGACCGTGAGCGCATCATCACCGTGTCGACCGTGGTGCAAGACCGCCCCATGAGTGAGATCATCGCCGAGGCCCAGCCGCTCATCGACAAGATGGACAAGCCGTCGGGTGTGACCATCCAGTTGAGCGGTAGCTATGAGGACCAGCAAGACTCGTTCCGCGACCTGAGCATGCTGGCCGTGCTCATCATCATCCTGGTCTACATCGTCATGGCCTCGCAGTTCGAGTCGTTCACCTATCCCGGCATCATCATGACCTCGATCATGTTTGCCTTCTCGGGTATCGTGCTGATACTGCTGCTGACGGGTACCAACTTGAACGTGATGTCGATGATTGGCGCCATCATGCTGATTGGTATCGTTGTGAAGAATGGTATCGTGCTCATCGACTACATCACCCTCAACCGCGAGCGTGGCATGAGCGTACGCCGCGCCGTGCTCGACGCCGGCCACTCGCGCATGCGCCCGGTGCTGATGACCTCGCTGACCACCATCCTGGGTATGGTGCCTATGGCCATCGGCGGTGGTGAGGGTAGCGAGATGTGGCGCCCCATGGGTGTGGCCGTCATCGGCGGTCTGACGTTCTCGACCATCTTGACGCTGCTGTTCGTGCCCACGATGTACACCATCTTTGCCTTCAACGGCATCAAGCGTAAGCGCAAGAAGCACCACCAGAAGCTCGAGGCTCAGAAAAAAGCATAATTCACTCATCCACTCGAATGGCCGAGTATTCGAATATTCGACCGCTCGACCATTCGACCTAGTAATAAAAAGAAAAAGATGAAAGCAATATTTATAGCATTTGACCAAGCATACTATGAGCAGCTCGTCGACGAGCTGCCACAACTGGGCTGTCGTGGCTTCACAGCCTGGCAGGAAGTGCAGGGCCGCGGCACCAAGACCGGCGACCCGCACTATGGCACCCACGCGTGGCCCTCGCTGGCCGCGTCGATGATGGTGATGACCGAGGACGACCATGTGGACCGCGTGCTCGACCGTCTGCACCAGCTCGATGTCGAGCGTCCCAAGCTGGGCATGCGTGCCTGGGTGTTGCCCGTCGAGCGCAGCATCTGACTCCCATGCACAACCATAAAAAAACGCCG
>DEKO01000020.1:18431-21498 GCA_002353885.1 Porphyromonadaceae bacterium UBA2720 | reverse complement strand
GCTGCGTGCATCTTCGATGCACAGGGGTGTAAAAGGACATTTTTCTGAATCGGTGAATAGTTACTATTTCTCAATACACAATTAAAAATTCTTAAATCACAAGAAATATTTATCGTAATTCGATAAATTGATTTATCTTTGCAGCGGATTTAAAATTTTAAATGTGTTTCATTATGGAAAAAGCATCTAGCAGAACGCTGAAAATTGTGTGCGTGCTCGCACTCATCGGCATCGTGTTGTGGGTGGCTTTCTATGCCGTCCAGTCCTATTTCGTGTTGACCACAGGCAGCGGTCATGGAGTGATCAACTGGGGCTCGCCTCGCATGGGGCTTAAGCTGACCATTTTCACTCTAAATCGTGTCACTATCTTGTTGATGGCGGGTTTGATGGCAGCTTTTATTTTCAATATCCTCAAACATCTGAGAGGTGGTGCAATCTTCAACCGCGCCAATGTGGTGCTGCTTTGGGTCATGACAATCGTGCTGCCCATTCACTCATTTATTAGTGACAACATGGGCATCGCCTGTTCGACATCCGAGCATTTTGATGTGGCCCTCACCGACAGCCCGTTTGTCTATGCCATGGTTGCATTGATTGTGGCATTGCTTTACAAGTTGGCATACGATGCAGCCAAAGAACAGGAACTAACCATCTAACACGAGCAAGCCATGATAGTAATCAATTTAGACGTGATGATGGCGAAGCGCAAGATGTCGCTCAACGAGCTGAGCGAGCGTGTGGGTATCACCATAGCCAATCTTTCGATCTTGAAAACCGGCAAGGCCAAGGCAGTGCGCCTCACCACGCTCGATGCCATCTGCCGAGCGCTTGACTGCCAGCCCGGCGACATCCTTGAATATCGCAACGATGATTGACAGTACAGAGAACTTTCCGATTTTAAAAAGGCTGACTTGGTTCAGCCTTTTTTAGACACCGAACTAGTGGTCTTACATGAGAATTATTATCATTCTTTGGTCATCATTGCTTGTAATGCCGTTGTTGTCGAAGGCACAAAACTCTTTTGACGCAAATGGCGGGTGCCTAAATGTTGTCGATTTCACCATTGGCCAGCCAATGGGTAGTTATGGCGACAGGAGCTATTCCATGACCTATCAGCACGAGGTGTTCGTCAACGAGAAATTCACTGTCGGCGCAGGTGTCGGCTACAGCTATCACGATAAGTTTAAGTACTCTGCCATACCTTTCTTTATCAGTTCGCATTACTTCTTTGTTGACAAACGACTTTCTCCGTTTGCAAATCTTAAGATTGGCGCATTTGGAATGTTTGGGAAGAAGAATGTCGGCACTTTCGAGAAATATTCACTCGTTGATAAAGACCACGACCAGGCATTCAACTTCTACTTCTCGCCAGGTGTAGGCATTAAGGCACATATAACGCCAAACATTGGTGTGATTGCATCGGTCACCGATGAAGCATATTTGATAAAAGGGTTCGATGTCAATCACAAAGACTATCGCAGCAAACTGTCACATAGCATCGGCTTGAATATTGGCATTTGCTTCCAAATCAATGGTTGGTAGCTATAAACGGGGGCTTTGAGAAAGCCCTGCACCTCACAAGTCTCAATCTCGCTGCCAGAAGAGCGGAAAGAGAGAATCGCCGAAGTATCGCAAAAAAGACAGGGATTAGTGCTTGAAATTATCGAAATTCTGCAGTGCCCAACCTATCAGCTCTCCCAAGATGGGCATCAAACTTTTGCCAAGGTCTGTCAAGGCATATTCCACTCGTGGCGGTATCTCAGCATAGAGGTATCGCTCAATGAGTCCATCGACCTCAAGACTCTTGAGCGTGTTGCTCAGCACTTTCGATGAGATGTCGGGAATTGCTTTGCTGATGGCACTGAATCGCGTCCTATCGTTCTCCGATAAAATGCACAATATCAAAACAGGCCATTTGCCTGAAATGTGCGTAAGCACGTTGCGGATGGGGCAATGTGCGATGTCGGTATATTTTTCTAAATTTTCTTTTAACGGTAATGCGTTCATTTTCAATATTACTTACTAAAATGTAACCTTCTCACTTTTAGGCAACTTCTTGCAGAAGTCAAAAAAAACGCTTACCTTTGCGGTATCAAAAGTAAAGCGGATTTCCGCTGCAAAGTTAGTATAAATTTTAAAACACAGCAAATCATGAGCGAATTAAAAATTTTGAACAGCGGCGACAAGTTCGCCCACACCTCGGTAGGTAAGGTGCTTGGCTTCGAGGGCAAGCAGTTTGTCAAGGATGTGACAGGCGCTACATCGTGTGAGATTTCTTTCGGCACATTGCCCACCGGCGTTGCCGTACCATTCTACCACAGCCACAAGGAGAATGAGGAGAACTACATTATCCTCTCGGGTGCCGGCCGCTTCCAAGTGGGCGATGAGGCATTCGACATTGCCGAAGGCTCGGTGGTGCGTGTAGCCACCAACTGTGACCGCAACATCAAGTGCACTTCAGCCGAACCAATGACTTACATCTGCATTCAGGCGAAAGAGGGTTCACTGGGCAACTATACTCAAACAGATGCGGAGATCACCGAGCACGAAGACAAGATGTGATATTCTGTGTCAATAACCACAACCATTAAACGCCCCAAAATTTGGGGCGTTTGTTATATGGATTATATCTACCGAAGATCTATAAACTCTAACCGCTCAACTCTAAACTCTGAGAATGGGTGTTACCTGTTGGCGTTTAGGATTGCTGCACCATCAGCGTGATCTGCGTGAGATTTTGCAACCAGGTGGAAGAGCGCATCTTGCGGCATGTTCAACATGCTCGCTTTCAGCGAGGTGGCTGATATTCTGCATCGTTCTGCTGTATTTTTAATCCAGCAGGATTTTAAAAACAACTCAAACAACTTACTCAATCTTAATTCTTTATTATTATAAATCGTTTTAGTTGTTTTCTTTTATTACCAGCTGGATAGAGTATAAGCATTTGGATAAATTTGGCTGCGTCTCAACAATGCTCAAGCTGGCTTGGTATTGTATTCGACTTGCACAAATTTTGGATAAATTTGGCTGCGTCTCAACAATGTTCAAGCAGGCTTGGCATTGTATT
>DEKO01000020.1:13086-18398 GCA_002353885.1 Porphyromonadaceae bacterium UBA2720 | reverse complement strand
GTATTCGACTTGCACAAATTTTGTAATGCGCTTATTTCGGATTGCAAATCCTTATACTCAATTGCGGTCGGATTACAAATCCGACCGAACTAACTTCTTAATTATTAATTATTATTAGTGTCCGCTAAAACTGAATCAGTTGGCAAGTCGTTAGACTTGCATTCAAAACCAAGCCCTTTACAAGGAATCTACAATTATTCAATTTGAAATCAACTTGTTACGGCGGTGTTGAAAACTTTTATCAGACAGCAATTATTAATTATTAGCGCCAGAGACACTGCAACAAAGCAGTTGTCGGCAATGACCGCTGCTATCATGGTTGCCGGAACGACGTTGGCCGAAAGTGGGCACAATAAGAGAGCAGTCGGCTCTATGAAAGCCGACTGCACGATGAGTGATTGCATGTTAGATTTCTGCTTACTTCAGACGCTGATAGAAATAGGGTGGTATGGGAGTCTCAAATGACAGTGCCTCGCCAGTGATGGGATGCGTGAACGCCAACTTGTAGGCATGCAGGCAGTGACGGCTGCCAGGCTTCTCCTGGCGGCCATACTTGCCGTCGCCCGTGACAGGATGTCCGATGTCGCGCATGTGCACACGAATCTGGTTCTTGCGGCCTGTGAGCAACTTCAGCTCAATGAGCGAATGCTCCTGTGCGCGCTCGAGTATGCGCCATGTAGTAATGGAGAACTTGCCTCCACCCGGGTCTTCACGGTAACTAATGACCCGCATATTCTTGTTGTCACGCAGCCAGCTCTCTACCCTACCCTCGTCACGCTCCATCACACCATCGACCACAGCAACATAGCGGCGGTCGGTGACCACATTGCGCCAATCCTTAACAAACGCCTGTTGCACGTCGCTGCTCTTGGCATAGACCATAAGCCCGCTGGTGCGGCAATCCAGGCGGTGCACCACATGTGCCGTGCACCGCTGCCGCGTCTCGGCAAAATGACGGTCGAGCAGCGACTTCATGTTCAGGCTGCCGGCCCCGACGCCCATTGAGAGCACCCCCGGCTCCTTATCGACCACAACGAGCCACTGATCCTCGTAGACAATGCTGTAATGCTTGCTGGTCTCGGCTGGTGTGCGCGGTTGACGCGAGATTTCGACCACACTGTCAGGCAAGACCTGGAAGTCGAAGTGTGTCTCGACACGGCCATCGACGGTGACACCGCCATGGCTCAAAATGGACTTGGCCTTGTTGCGGCTGATGCCATCCAATGCCTTCATGACAAACTCAAGCAGGCCTTGCTGCTCGCGGGCCTGGAAAACGGTGCCTTGTCGCTGGGCGCGGGGCACATTGTGGTTGTGGTTGCGTGACATTGTGTCTTCTGTTTTGTGTTGTTTGGTGACTTTGGTGTCCGAGACTGTCTCGGATTACGCCGACCTGTGGATAGTCATCAGTCGAAGATGTGACGCAAGCGGCTGAAGATGCGGTTCTTGATCGACTCCGATGGTTTGAGGTTGCTTGAACCTCGCAGACTCTCGATAGCCTTTCGCTCATCGGCCGACAACGTCTCGGGCACATAGACCATGACATTGACCAACATGTCGCCTGTGCCATAGCGGTTGGGATCGGGCAATCCCTTGCCACGCATACGTAGCACCGACCCAGGCTGTGTTCCGGCCTTGATGGTGAGCAGTGCCTTGCCGTCGACGGTGGGCACCTCGACCTTGCCTCCAAACACAGCAGTCGGGAAGTCGAGCATCAAGTTGTAGACCAGATCGTTTCCATCACGCACCAGCTGGCTGTCGGCCACCTCCTCGATGACAATGAGCAAGTCGCCCGGTATGCCTCCACCGGGTGCGTCGTTGCCTCGTCCCGACATCTTGAGTTGCATGCCCTGTGCCACACCAGCAGGAATGTTGACCGATACCACTTCTTCCTTGCGGACAAGTCCCTTGCCAGCGCAGTGTGGACATTTCTCCTTGATAACTTTACCCGAGCCACCACAAGTGTGACACACCTGCTGTGACTGCATGCGCATGAAGCCCATGTTTTGGACCACCGTCTCAACACCCTGTCCATGACAGGTTGGGCAAGTTTCGTGGGCTGTTCCGTTCTTAGATCCAGTGCCATGACAATGCTGACACGAGACCATGCGCGGAATCTTCAGTTTCTTCTCGCATCCATGTGACACGTCGGCCAGTGTGACCTTAACACGGACACGCAGGTCGGTGCCACGGTTGACTCGCTGGTGCGAACGTCCACCGCCCCCGAAACCGCTGAAGCCTCCACCGAAGCCACCGAAGTCGAAGCCTGCGCCGAAGACCGAATTCAAGATATCATTGATATCAAATCCGCCGAATCCTCCACCAGATTCCCCCATCTGCTCGGCAGCAAAGCCGAACTGGTCATATCTTTGTCGCTTCTCTGGGTCGCTGAGCACACCATATGCCTCGGCAGCCTCCTTGAACTTCTCCTCGGCATCCTTCTTTTCCTGCTCGGTCTTACCTTGCTGACGGTCGGGATGATATTTGACTGCCAGTTTGCGGTAAGCCTTCTTCAGTTCATCGGCGGTAGCGTTCTTCTGCACGCCCAGCACCTCGTAATAATCTCTCTTGTTTGCCATTATGCTTTAAATTTTGACAAAAACACAAGTCTCTAGCCACTCTGTCCTTCCCTCTCATTGGGACGATTGAGGGGCTCTCTACTGTCCGACGACCACCTTGGCGTGGCGCAGGACTTTGTCGTTAATCATATACCCCTTGGTGGTGGTGTCGACCACCTTGCCACGCATGCTCTCGTCTGGAGCCGGGAATGTGGTGATGGCTTCGAACAGATCGGCATCAAAATCCTTTCCGGTCGACTCGATGGGCTTGACCCCCTGCTGCTCGAGATATTTGACCATCTTGCTGTAGATGAGTTGTACGCCTTCGGCCAAGGCCTGGACGTCACCACTCTTGCTCATGGCATCGAGTGCACGTTCAAAGTCATCAACAACGGGTAGCAGGTCGACCATGGCTTTCTCGGCTGCGTTCTTGATAATGTCTTGTTTTTCCTTGAGTGTGCGACGGCGAAAGTTGTCAAACTCTGCCATGAGCAGCAGATACTCCTTCTGCTGCGCCTCAAGCTGCTGCTGCAGTTGCTCGACAGTGACCTCGGGCTGCGCCTCATCTTGCTGATTGGTTTCTTGCTCCTGAGTCTGTTCGTTGTCGAGCTGCTGCTCAACTTGCGGTTCTTCCTGTGGCTTTTCGGCCTTCTTGTTATCTTTGTTTTTCTTACTCATAGTCGTGACAAAATTTCATCTAGGGCCCTGGGATGTCTAGATTTTCTAGACTGCCTCGAGCTCTAGACTATTGCTGCAAAAACCTTGCCTCTCACAGCGAGAGTACGAATGTGGCGCAATCGGCAAATTTGGCACTGGCCTGCTCTGCCACTTTGACATCGTCGAAGATGCCATAGATGGTCGATCCCGAGCCTGACATGGCCGCATAGTGCGCCCCAGCATCGAGCAATGCCGCCTTGATGAGCCACAATTGCGGATGCAGGGCAAACACGCTGGGTTCGAAGTCATTGGCCAGTGCACCATCCCACTGCTGGATGGGCCAGGTGACTACATCGCGCGCCCACTGCGGCGGTGTGCCGGGTGTGACACGCGAGTAGGCCTGCGCTGTCGACACAGCCACAGCAGGCTTGACCAGCAGCAAGACCTTGCCTTGCAGTGCGACCTCGACGGGCTGGAGCACGTCGCCAATGCCTGTGGCCGCCATGGGGCGATTGTAGACAAAGAAGGCACAGTCGGCTCCCAACTGGGCTGCCATTGCCGCCAACGACTGGTCAGTAATGTCGAGGTCGAACATCTCACGCAACATGGTCAGGGTGTGAGCGGCATCGCTTGAGCCTCCCCCCAGCCCTGCCCCATCGGGGATGTGCTTATAGAGGTAAATATTGACAGGCGGTAGGTCATAGTTCTCGGCCAACAGGCAGTAAGCCTTCATGACCAAATTTTTCTCAGGCGGGCAGTCGACAGGGTTGCCATAGGTGGTGAGTGTGGTCTCGCCGTCAGTGGCCGGCACTATCTCAAGGATGTCGGTCAACGGCACGGGGTAAAAAACTGTCTCGATGTTATGATAACCGTCAGACCGACGTTCCACGACATTCAGCCCCAGGTTAATCTTAGCGTTAGGATACGTTACCATCACGAATTATTTATATCACGAATTATCGAATTATCGAGCACTCGAACATTCGAGCAGTTGTTTGTCAATCATTTGAACAGCAGTGTCGTGACCGACTCTTTGCCCAGGTAGTAGGCGCGGGCCTTGATGACGGGCGGCACAGTGGTTAGTTTGACCGGTGCGGTCCACTCGGGTGAGTTCTGGGTGGGCTCTGAGCCATCGAGGGTGTATCGGATGGTCACGCCCGGATAGAGGGCGTTGGCCAGCAGCATGCCGTTCTCGACCTTTAGGCCGGGCTGACCCAGACGGAAGTTATAGCCCATGCGACTGAGCAATGGCAGCTCACGGGTGCCAATCTTGAGGTTATACTGGTGGCGAGCGCTGTCGTAGGGCGCCGTGTTGGCCAAGTCCAGGCTCCAGTCGGGCTGCGCGTTCCAGCCGCGCTCGGCCACGCCGAACACCTTGGGCAGCCACATGCGCTGCACCTGGTCGAAGTCGCGGATGGTCTCGCCCCACATTTGTGCCTGGATGCCGATGATGTTCTGGCGTTGTGTCAGCGCCACCTTGCCCTGGTGGTTGGTGGCCACGTCGATGGGTTTGCCATCGTAGGCCATGCGCGCGCTGGCATAGACGTTCCAGGGCAACGCGCTCCACGAGTCAAACTCGTCGACCTTGCCGCCCCAGTGTAGTCCTTGCTCATAGGGGTGCCAACTATAACCCATGTCCATATAGAAGTTGGTGACATTCGACAGGATCACTGGATAGCCATCATTGGCGATAGTGTAGGGCACGATGTCGCGGCTGCCCACCGTGCTCCAGGCGTTGATGCCTGCAAAGCGCTGCGCCATCTGGCGGTTGAACTCGGGCGAGTGGTTCTGCGCCACCTCTTGCCAGCCCTCGATGCGGATGCCGCGCTTGTAGAGGATGTCGGTGATGCGCCGGATATAGTAGCCGTTGACATCGTGGTTGGTCTTGAGGCCCTCGCGCTGCATCAGCGCCTGCACCTCGGGAGTGCGGTCCCATGCGCCGCTGGCCACCTCGTCGCCGCCCAAGTGCACAATGTCAAGTTTCAGGCCAGCCTCACGATACATCTTCTGCAGCTCGGTCACCACGTGGGTGATGAAGTGATAGACCCCATCGCTGGCCACGTTGAGCACGTTGTCGTGGTAGCTCTGCGCCGAGGTGTA
>DEKO01000020.1:0-13075 GCA_002353885.1 Porphyromonadaceae bacterium UBA2720 | reverse complement strand
TTGGGGTCCCACAGCCGATATTGCTCGGCCTTTGTGCGATCGGTGGCGGCATACTTGTCATAGCGGTTGCGCATGGCCACGATGGCGGCACGAGCGTGCCCTGGAGTCTCAATCTCGGGAATGACCTTGACGCCGCGCAAATGGGCGTACTTCAGCATCTCGATGAATTGCTGGCGCGTCAGGTAGCCGTTGGCGCTCTGTGTGGGGTCATCGGGGTTGCCGTTGCCGTCGAAGATCTGGGCCAAGTAGCCCTTCTCGTCCAGGGTGCAGCCGCGGCGCGAGGCCACCTCGGTGAGCTCGGGCAGGCCCGGAATCTCCACGCGCCACGCCTCGTCGTCGGTGAAGTGGAACTGGAATCGGTTCATCTTGTAGTAGGCCAGCAGGTCGATATAGCGCTTGATGTCGTCCAGGCAGATGAAGTTGCGTGCGATGTCGAGCATGAAGCCACGATAGTGCAGGTCGGGCCAGTCGACGATGTGGGCATTCTGCAAGTTGTTGCCCTTGCTGTGGTCCAATGCGGCGATAAAGGTCTTCACACCGTTGATGGCACCCTCCTGCCCCGCGCCGGTGATGGTGACCTTGCCGTCGCTCACGTCCAGCGTATAGTACTCCGGGTTGTCGCTCAGCCGGCCGTTGATCTTGACGGCAATAGTGGTCTTCTGCCCCGAGAGGCTATAGATGCCACGCTGCTGCAGCTGCTGCTTGAGCAACTTGACCGGAGCTTTGAGTTTGGTCTGCCAGAAGTGCCCACCCTTGACAGTGACCATGTTGCCGATGGCCGTGTAGCCATCGTGGATGTCGACCTGCTTGGGTGTCGGGAAGATGTCATAGTCGTTGCCGGTGTAGGCGTCACCGATGTTGTTCACCGCCTGGTTGTAGGCGTAGCTGTACGGGCCGTCGGGATAGGCGGCGTGGTTGATCCACTGCCCGGGCTTGTCAAGCAGGCCATACTGCAGGTCGACGGCGATGGGGTGACGCGTGTCGCCGTCCAGCACCAGGTGCGTGCCGGCGGGGCGATAGCTGATGTTGACCATCGTGCCGCGCATCAGCATGTCCACCACCAGCGAGTCGCCGGGGTTCAGAGTTTTGTAGCGCACATTGGGCGTGATCTGATAATAGGTGGTCGACACCTCCCTGATGTCGACGACCGAGGTCTCAGGCATCTTCAGCGAGCGCGAGAACTGGTTGAAGTACAGCTGCCAGTTGCCGCCGAGCGGGTCATTCGACACGTTCTTGATGACGAACCGTGAGCTGTAGTATCCCTTCTCGGCCTCATTCTGCCCCATCTCCCAGCGCACTGTCACCGGAGCCTGCGCCCAGGCCTGCACTGCCACCGCAGCCATCAGCCCAATTATTAATCTCGTTCCTTTCATATCTTTGTCTTGTTGTGTGGATAATCTTGGCGGCTCCTCAGCAAATTCAAACAAGTTTGGCTTGCATTCAGCTTGCACGAGATTTGCTAAGTTTCCTTTATAACTCAAAGACTGCAAAGATACAAAAAGTTACCTAATGTGAGTTGCATTTAGGTAACTTTTTCAAGTTTCAGGAGTGACTCCCATAATTTTTTGTGAAATTGTGGCAGGGATCAATCAATTCAAGTAGAAAAACAGCCTTTAAAGTCGGGAGCAGTACTCGGAATGAATGTTGTTATGTCTTGCTCGTGAGCAGCTGGGTGAGGAGGTTGTCGCAGGCGTCCTCAAGCAGGTCGAGGACCAGCTCAAAGCCCTCGCTGCCCTCGTAGTAGGGGTCGGGAACGTAGTCGTAGTGGTTGCGCTGGAGGCGGATGTAGTCGCCCATCATGACGATTTTGCGTGCCTCGTCCACCGTGGCGGCCATGCGGCGCAGGTCGGCGGCATTGGCGCTGTCCATGGCCACAATCAGGTCGAAGTGCTCAAAGTCGCAGCCCTCGACACGGCGGCTGCGGTGCGTCAGCTCGTAGCCCCGCGGCCGGGCATGCACACGCATGCGACGGTCGGGCAGGTCGCCGTCGTGATAGCCACTGGTGCCTGCCGAGTCAATCTCAAACTGGTCGGCCAGGCCGCGCTCGTCCACCAACCGCTGCATCACCCCCTGTGCCGCCGGCGACCGGCAGATGTTGCCCAGGCACACAAACAGGATGCGGTATTTCTTGTTGCTTTCGGTCATCATAGTTGCAAAGATACAAAAAGTTACCTAAATGTAAATTACATCCAGGTAACTTTTTGAGAAGGTGCGGCATTTTACTTGTCGCTGCAATGTCCATAAGCACTGATGACGATGACCACCACCTCATTGTCATGAATCTCATAGATGAGTCGGTGTTTCTTGGTTATTCGCCTACTCCATTTGCCACTAAGGTCTCCTGACAACTGCTAGGGATGTCCCGTGCCCGTGTGCGGATGTTCCATTAATTCATCTCAAACGACCTCAAATACAATGCACAATTCACAATCCATTATGCACAATGCAGGAGTGCCTCTGTTCTTATGCCTAAAGTCCTGCGTGACGCTAGAACTCGAGGGGGAAGGCGAGCTTGAAGATGATGTTGCGCCCCATGTTGTTGACACCCATGCGACCCGTGGCGGAATTGATGTCGGTGTACTTGAGGCGGCTCAAGTGGTTCTGATAGGCCTTGTTAGTAAGGTTGGTGCCGGCGATGGTCAGGCAAGCGATGCGGCGCCCCTTGACCACGATGTCGGTGCCGATGGTGGCGTTGAGCAGGCAGTAGGCCGGCGTGGCAGTCTCGGTAAAGTCGGCCTTGTAGTAGTGGTTCTGCTTGAGGTTATAGTCCACACCAAGCGAAATGAAGGCGTTGTTGAACACACTAATCGGCTCATGCATGATCTCCCACTTGACATCGGCCTGCCAGCGCGGAGCGGGGGTGAAGGGCAGATACTTGGTCTCGTCGGGCTGATGCAGCTGCACGGCGTTGACCAGGCCGAAGCTGGTGCCCACATGCAGGAAGTGCCAGGGGTGGATGTCAAGGGCCACCTCACCGCCCAGTAGCTGCGCGTCGCCACTGTCGTAGCGGTAGGTCATGTAATCCGGATCGATATACTCGGTCACGCGGTGGATGAAGATATAGTTGTCGATGCGGTTGCTGAACAGCGACAGTTGCGCATTCAGCCACTCGTTGTTGTAGTCCAGTCCCAAGTCGAACTGCAGGCTGAACTCGGGCTTGAGGTCGCGGTTGCCCACCTCATAGCGCTGCGAACCCTCATGCATGCCATTACTGGCCAGCTCGCTGATGTTGGGCGCGCGGAAACCTCGGGCGGCATTGGCGCGGATGTCCAGCCCCTCGGCAGCATGCCACACAGCCCCCACACTGGCGGTGAAGCCATTGAAGTTGCGCTTGAATGCCTCGAAACGCACTGCATCGTCCTCGATGAGTTCGTGGCTGCTGAGGTGACGGTTGTCGAATCGGATACCGCCGTTCAGTGCCCAGTTGCCCACGTTGGCCGTGGTGGTGACAAACGCTCCGAAGTCGAACAGGGCGTAGCTCGGAATCAGATATTCTTCGCCCAGATTGAACGAACGCTGCCACATGCCGTTCACACCGCCAGTGATGCGCCAGTCGCCCAGGCGGCGGGTCACATAGTGCACGTTGTAGTTGACGGTGTGCAGCTTGAAGTAGAGGCTATAGTCATCGGGCTCCTCAAACTCCTGGCGGCGGTTCTGCTGATAGGCAAAAACGGCATTCAGCCGACCTCCACCCAGGTGAAACGCATTGTCGAGCACGGCCTTGTAGTGATAGACCTGCTGGTAGGGCAGCCCATGGTGATAGGTCTTGGTGTCGGTGTAGGGCTGCTCGAGAGCGCCGGTCTCAGGGTCGCGCTCGCCCTCGACGATGCTGGGGGTGAGGTGGAAGTAGGACCCGATGAGGCGTGTGTGTCCCCATGCCTTGTTCACGCCCAGCATGCCCGACAGGGCACGCTCGCGGAACTGCGAGTTGGGCACATAGCCGTCGCAGGGCGCCTTGTAGGCATGCGCCATCTTGTCGCCATAGCGCAGGTTCCACGACAGGCCCTGCTTGTTGCCACCGAAGTTGAGCGAGTAGTTGAACAGGCCGTTGTTGGTCTGATATTCAGTGCCCACATTGACACGCATCTTGCCCAGGGGCACCACGGGGTCGGTGTTGAGCTTGAGCACGCCGGCCAGTGCGTCCGAGCCATACATCAGGCTGGCAGGCCCTTTGAGCACCTCGACCGAGCTGACGGCATTGGCGTCAATCTCCAGGCCATGCTCGCCGCCCCATTGCTGTCCCTCCTGACGCACCCCGTCGGCCACGACCACCACGCGGTTGTAGCCCAGACCGCGAATGACGGGCTTGGAGATGCCACTGCCGGTGCTGATTTGCGCCACTCCCGGCAGTTTGCTCACGGCATCGACGATGTTGGTCGCCGCGGCCATGCGCAGGGCGTTGCGGTCGATGACCGCCGCCGGCATGGACATGTCTTCCATCTTGACCGCACCGGTCGGGCCGGTAACCACCACTTGTTTGAGTTCTATGTGGCGAAAGAACACGTCGGTCGAGTCAAGCTCAACCACGTCCTGTGCCGCCATCGTGCCTGCGCACGCCAGCAACAGAATCGAAAGGTATGATTTCATTCTGTGAGATTGTTAGGTTGATGAAAATGTGTGTCTAGAATCTCTAGAAAATCTAGAGGTTCCAGAAGACTGACGAAAAAATCACGGTGATGTCACAGAATGGCAGGTGGCCCGCGCAACGTGGGGCAAACCACCGTCCGGGATACCGGCTCGGTGGCTCGTGAAAACTCTAACTTGCAAATGCACTGGTTGTCAATATCTTGAGTATAGTCATCGGGGACAACCAGTTGTGTGCTCGTAAAGCGGCACGAGAGACACTCACCATGGTGCTGAGCACTTGCGGTGATATGGCCCTGGTGGTGGACCGATGTCTCGCACAGGGTGCAGTCGACCAGCTCGGAATACTCGTGCAGCGAGTGGACATGAAGCGCCGAGAGCAACACCATCGGTACATAGACCGACAACATCAGCCACGCCAACCACTGCTGGCGGCGTGTGGGTCTGATATGTAGCTCATTACGCCTCATCGGCTGCAAAAGTAATCTATCGAGACGAATTGGCATCAGGTTTTACCCGACTATTATGATTTATTAACTTTCTAAAATAGCTTCTTGTCAGTAGTTAAGGTAGTTAAGGAGTTAAGACGTCACTTTTTTAGTAGTAAAGAAGTAGTGTAGTAAAGTAGTAGGGCCATTACATGATGGTGGCTGTGGACGCGGCATGCCACGTGAACAGCCACCATCATGTGACGTCTTTCGGTTAGCGGTTTTCGGTCTTCGGTTTTCAGCCACTACTGACAACTGAAAACGGTTAAACACTACTTAACCTCTTAACTACTAAAAAAAGCAACTACATTAGAAACCTGAATTTCCACATGTCATATTGATACATTTTTGTCGATTTGCCCCACAAAAAGACGGAGAACGAATAAAAAAGTTGCCACTTTGTTACAAAATTATTACCTTTGCACGCAAATATCCACCTCAATAATAAAAATATGAAAAATCATTACCGAAAAGAACTTATGATGGTGGCCCTGAGCATTGCCACGACTGCCATCGCATGGGCCAATCCCATCAGTGAGAACCAAGCCAAGACATTGGCATCTAACTTTATGGAAGGCAAAGCATTGCACTCGGTGAGTCTGCAGCGTGCCCACAAGGCTCCCCAGCAAGGCAATCGTGCTGATGCAGCCTACTATGTGTTTAACGCCGAGGCTAACCAGGGTTATGTCATCGTGGCCGGTGATGACTGTGTACCCGCTGTGCTGGGCTACAGCGACAACGGCACGTTTGACCCCAACGATGTGCCCGAAGCCATGCAGCAGATGCTGGACTACTATGCCGAGCAGATTACAATGCTGTCAGGCAATGGCCAGAACTCTCCTGCGCGACTCATTGCCCGCTCAGCCATCGCCCCGATGACCACCAGCATCTGGGGCCAGAGCGAGCCATTCAACTACTATCTGCCATTCACCCGCACGACCACGTCCAATGGTGTCACGCGTGCATGGCATGGCAAGGTGGGTTGCGTCGCCACAGCCATGGCCCAGGTGATGTACTACCACAAGTGGCCAGCTCAGAACGACATGCCCATTCCCGAATACACCACCAAGTCCAATGGCTATGTGATGCCCGAACTGCCCATCACCACCTTTAACTGGGATGCCATGAAGGACAGTTACAACAGCACCGACAGCACCAACGAAGCCGGCCAAGCAGCAGCCTTGCTGAGCCTGTATTGTGCACAAGCAGTGGAGATGGACTTCCAGAAGAGCACCTCGAGCGCATCGACCAGCAGTGTGGGTAGCGCACTGGTCAACTACTTCAACTATGCCGCCACAGCCCGCTATGTCCAGCGTGCCAACTACAACACCCAAGCCTGGGAAGACCTGCTGTATGCCGAGTTGCAGGCCAAGCGTCCCGTCGTCTATCGTGGCGACAAGAACCCCGGTGGCCACTCCTTTGTTATCGACGGATGTGACAATACAGGCCTGTTCCACGTCAACTGGGGTTGGAATGGTCTGAGCAACGGCTACTTTGTGCTGAGCGACCTCAACCCTGAGGCACAAGGCATCGGCGGTGCCGAGGGCGAGTGCGGCTACATCTTCGGTCAGGCCATGATCACCGGCATCAAGCCCAATGACTACAGCCTGGCCCCGATCAACGTGCGCTTCTACACCATGGTTGTCAACACATTGAACGAGACACGCGCCTCGTCCAGCGCTCCTTTCAATGCAAACATCAGTGGCCGCTTCCACAACAACACCAGCGAGGAAGAGGTGTTTGAATATGGATGGGGCATCTTCAATGCCGAGGGCGAGATGCTGTCGGTCCTTGAAAGCCGGTCGCGCACCAACGGCTTGCAGCCCAACTACTACTTGAACACCACGTTTGACCTGTACTTTGGTGCCGGGCTGAACGACGGCACCTACTACTTGCGTCCCATCTATGCCGACTTGTTCGAGGACAACTGGAAAGTGTGCGAGGGTGGTATGGTCAACTATGTTGAAGCCAGAATTGCCGGCAACAACTGCACCTACGAGGTGTTTGGCACTTCAGCTACGCCACAATACCAGGCCAACGACATGACCTTCGTCGGCACCATGCACACCAACAAGCAAGTGACCGCAACAGCCAGCATCACCAACCTGGGCAACACCATGGGCGACATGATCTATGTGCTGGACAACGGCACCAAGGCCAATGTGTCGCTCGTTGACCTGGAGAAGGGCAACACCGGCGATGTGGTGTTCTACTTCACCCCTGAGGTGGCCGGCAATCACACCATCACACTGTCGCTCAACGAGGATGGCAGCAATCCGCTCATCACCAAGCAACTGACCATCACCGACATGCCTACAGCCACACTGACGATGACCAACAAGATTCTGGATGTGACCGATGCCACCAACAAGATTATCACCTCGACCAAATATCGCGTTGAGACAACCGTCACCAACAGTGGTGCCGAACCCTACGATGAGGAACTTGTGCTGCGTCTGTATCGTGTGTACAATGGCACCAATGGAACCAATGTGCAAGACGTTGCTGTGCCACTGCAGCTGGCCGTGGGCGAGACCAAGACTGTGACCTTTGAGTGCGACAATGTGGTCAGCGGCGAGAAATACTTTGCCTGGGTATACTACTTCTCGGCTGGTGAGCAAGTCAAAGGTCGTGGCACTTCGAGCCACACGCTCATCTTCCCGACAACACCTGAATATGCCAAGGGTGACATCAACGGCGACGGCAACGTCGATATCGCCGATGTGAATATCGTGATTGATATCATGCTGGGCAAGGTGCAACCCAGCAGCTATCCCGGCAATGCCGATGTCACAAGCGATGGCAATGTTGACATTGCCGATGTCAATGCCGTGATTGACATCATGCTGGGCAAGTGACGACAGTTAACAGTAAAAAAGTTAATAGTTAAAACTACTATTAGCTAGCGGAGTTCTTGCAAGGGCGGCATAAGATGCGGCCCTTGCCCTTTTTTATGGCCCATTTTGTTGAATTTTTCAATACATCGTTGCTAGTGAGGCCGATTAACGCTATCTTTGTGCTCTCAACCATTACTTTACAAGAGATGATTTGCAAAAAACGCCTTTTAGCCATGGGCATCGGCACGATGATGGCGACGCTCACTCAAGCAGCACCAGTTGACCTGCAGCAAGCCCTACAAATCGCGCAGCAAGTGCTGCCCGGCAAGTCGTGGCAAGCCGCATCGTCCGCCACGCGACGCGCTCCCGGTGGGCAGCAGGCAACCTACTATTTGCTCAATGCCAGCGACAGCAAGGGCTATGTCATCGTTGCCGGTGACGACCGTGTGCCACCCATGCTGGGCTACAGCGACCAGGGGACCCTGTCGGGCGACCTGCCCGAGGCCCTGCAACAGTGGCTCGACGGTTATGCCGCTCAGATTGAGGCTCTGGACCACGAGACGGTGCTGGATGTTCCGTTGCACCTGAGTGGGAAACCTGCCATCGACCCGCTAGTGCCCTCTCGCTGGAACCAGGGCGCACCCTACAACATATTGCTGCCCTATGTCGGCGGCAAACATGCCTCGACCGGATGTGTGGCCACAGCAATGGCCCAAATCATGTATGCCCACCGCTACCCCACCCGGCCCACAACCACCATCCCAGCCTACACAACCACGACCAATTCTATCTACATGCCCTCGCTGGCCCCAGTGGACTTTGACTGGGGCTCGATGAGAGACATCTACTACACCAACGACACCTCAAGCACATCGGCACGTGCCGTGGCCACATTGATGAAATATTGCGCACAGTCGGTGAAGATGAACTTTCTGGCCTCGAGCTCGGGTTCGCTGACTTCACGCATTCCCGGCGCGCTGACCACCTACTTTGGATTCAAGCCCAGCGCCCGCTATTTGGGGCGCGAGAACTACAGCACCGAGGAGTGGGAGCAGATGCTCTATGCCGAGTTGTCGGCAGGCCGTCCTGTTGCCTATGGTGGTAACAAGAAGAGTGGCGGGCATGCCTTTGTGTGCGACGGCTATGACGGCAACGGCTTGTTTCACATCAACTGGGGTTGGGGTAGTCAGAGCGACGGCTACTTTCTGCTCAACGTGCTCAACCCCAGCAGCCAGGGCATCGGCAGCGTGTCTGGAGCCTATGGCTACATCATGGGCCAGGGCATGGGCGTCGGTCTGGAACCCGGTACCGATGGCACCAATGAGCAGATTCTCACCTACCGCGACATGAGCATCGAAGGCACAACGACCAGCCGCAGTTCGTCAAGCTACGACTTCACAGTCACTGTGTCGGGCAAGTACTACAACTACACCTCTCAAGTGGGCAGTTACAACCTGGGCTGGGGTCTGTATGACAGCGAGGGCCAGCTGGTGAAACGTCTCTACTCGGGCTACACGACCAATTTGGCAGTGGGCAGTAGCATCTCGACCAACTCGCGCACGCTGAGCTTCGGGGGCGGCATCAGCAGCGGCACCTACCGCATCGAGCCCATCTGTGCAGTCTACAACAGCGGCAACTGGGTGACTTGCATCGGTGCGGACATCAACTACATCGAGGTGACCTTCAACTCGGCCACCCGCTGCACCATCGTGGGCCATGGAACAGCCGGCACACCCAGTTACGCCTACAATACAGTTACCTTTGAGGGCACGCAACACCCCAACAAGGCGGTGAACGTGACCCTGAACCTGACTAACAAAGGCATCACACGCGGCGACTTGGTGTATCTGTTCGTCGACGATGAGTTCACCTCGGCAGGTCTGGCCGATATGCTTCCTGGCGAGACCGGCGATGTGGTGTTCCGCTTTGTGCCTGAGACTGCCGGTCGCAAAAAGGTGACATTCTCGCTGAGCGACACCGGCACACCTGTGCTGCTCACACAATACTTGACCATCAACGACATGCCTGAGGCACAGCTAGAGGTGACGGCTCGTGTGCTCAATGTCACCGACTCGGTGAGCCGTGTGGTGACCAGCGACCACTTTGGCATCGAGGCCACCGTGACCAACACCGGCACAATTGCCTATGACGAAGACTTTGCCTTCCGCTGCTACCGCGTGACCTATGATAACTATGGCACCAGCATCCAGACACAGTCACAAGCCCTGCAGCTAGCCCCTGGCGAGAGCAAGGTTCTGCACTTTGACTGCTACAACGTGATGGACGACTTCAAGTACTTTGCATGGCTCTACTACTATAGCGCGGGCGAACTAATTCAGGCTCGTGGTACGGGAATCTACACCGTTTGTCTGCCCGATGAGCCACAAGGCCTCATGGGTGATGTCAACGGCGATGGCAAGGTCGATGTGAGTGATGTCAACATCGTCATCAACATCATTCTGGGCAACGATGCTTCTACACCAACAGCCGATGTCGACAACAACAACAAGGTTGATGTAGCTGATATCAATATCATTGTCAATATCATCCTGGGTAAGCATGAGACCCAACCTAGATAAAAAAGCAAAACAATTTGCAACGCCTACAGATTTTTAGTAATTTTGTGGACTGAAACCGTTTTTTAGCAGTAAATGAAAAAATATGTCATCCAAAGACTGAAGTTGACAGTGCTGAGTGTTGTAGTAGCATCGATTTCAGTCGCTAATCCCATCAGCGAGAGACAAGCCCTATCGGTTGCATCACGCATCATGGCAGGCAAGTCATTAACCCCCGTGGCCATGCATCGTGCCAACCGCGCACCAGGCCAAGCCAGCAGTCAAGCCTACTACGTGTTCAACGCACAGGCCAACCAGGGCTATGTCATCGTGGCCGGCGACGACCGCGTGCCCGCCGTACTGGGTTATAGCGATAATGGCACATTCGACCCGGCCGACGTACCGCCTGCCATGCAGGAGCTGCTTGACAGCTATGCCGCACAGATCGAAGCCCTGTCCGAGAGCACGCAAGCTCCCCAACATGCGAGCCGCACACCCATTGCCCCGCTGCTGACTAGCATCTGGGGCCAGAGCGAGCCATTCAACTACTACCTGCCATTCACTCGGACCACCACCAACAATAATGGTGTGACACGTGCCTGGCACGCCAAGACCGGTTGCGTGGCCACGGCGATGGCCCAGGTGATGTATTACCACAAGTGGCCGGCCCGCACCACACAGACCATCCCGGCCTACACGTCATCGACCACGAGCGACAACGTCAACATCACCATTGAGCGTCCGGCCATGCCCGTGACCACCCTCAACTGGAACGCGATGAAGAACGCCTATAACTCGACCGACAGCACCAACGCCTCGGGCCAGGCCGTTGCCAAACTCATGGAGTGCTGCGACCAGGCCCTGAATATGCAGTTCTATGCCTCCTCCTCAAGCGCCAGCACCAACAAAATTCCTAACGCGCTGCACACCTATTTTGACTATGACGCCACCGCGCGCTATGTCAAGCGCATCAGCTACTCAACCACCGAGTGGGAGAACCTGCTCTACAGCGAGTTGCAGGCCGGCCGGCCCGTGGTCTATCGTGGCACCAAGAACCCCGGCGGGCACGCCTTTGTGTGCGACGGTTGCGACGCGAGCGGCCTGTTCCACATCAACTGGGGCTGGAACAGCCTGAGCGACGGCTACTTTGTGCTGAGCGACCTCAACCCCGACGCCCAGGGCATTGGCGGCAGCGACGGCGCGTGCGGCTACATCTACGACCAGGGCATGGTCATCGGCATCAAGCCCAACGCCGGCGGTGTGGCAGCAATCAATGTGCAATTCTATGAGATGGAAGTCAGTGCGCCCAACGGCACGCGCACCTCGTCGAGCGACAACTTCAGCGTCACCATCAAAGGACGGTTCTTGAACAACACCTCCTACGACGAGCTCTTCGACTATGGCTGGGGCCTGTACCAGGGCACGACGCTGAAGTCAGTATTGAGCCAGACGTCTCGCACCAGTGCGCTCCAGCCCAACTACTACATCACGGTTGAGCGGACTCTGAGCTTCGGCAGCGGTCTGACGAGCGGCACCTACCAGCTGCGCCCCATCTTCAAGGAGCAGGACCAGAGCACTTGGAAGGTGTGCGAGGGTGGCATGACCAACTATGTCACCGCAGTCATCAGCGGCAACAACTGCACCATTGAGGCCAACGGCTATAAAGCCACACCCAACTATGTGATCAACAATGTGACGTTCGACGGCACTCTCAACACCGGCAAGCAAGTCACTGTCACAGCCAGTGTGACCAACAAGAGCACAAGCAAGGACAACATCATCTATATGTTTGTCAATGGTGTGAAGACCACCAGCGCCCTGTCAGACCTGGAGCAGAACCAGACGGGCAACCTGACCTTCCACTTCACGCCCACGACGGCTGGCACCAAGACCATCATGTTCTCGCTTGACGATAAGGGCAACAGCCCGCTGGCCACCCGCACGGTGACCATCAACACCATGCCCGCCGCCACGCTTAGCACCAGCAACAAGATTCTGAACGTCACCAGCACGATCAACAAGATCATCACCAGCCGCACCTACAGTGTCGAGACCACGTTCACCAACGACGGCACCACTGCCTACAACGAGGAAGTGACGCTGCGGCTCTATCGCGTGAGCAACGGCACCTCGGGCACCAACGTGCAGGACGTGACGCTGCCGCTGCAATTGGCTGCCGGCCAGAGCAAGGTGGTGCGCTTCGACTGCGACAATGTGGTCAACGGCGAGAAGTATTTTGCTTGGGTCTACTACTACTCTGAGGGAAAGCAGGTCAGGGGCAAAGGCACGTCGAGCTACACCATCGTCTTCTCCAACAATCCAGAGTACAAGAAGGGCGACATCAATGGTGACGGCAATGTCGACTTCAGTGATGTGAACATCGTAATCGACATCATGCTGGGCAAGATGCAAGCCAGCAGCTATCCTGGTAATGCCAACGTCGATGGTCTGGGCGGTGTCGACGTGGCCGATGTCAACGCCGTGATTGACATCATGCTGGGCAAGTAGACTAGTTTTTAGTTGTTAGCTGTTGCTATAGCCACATCTAAGGTCTAAAGTAGTTTTTAGTTGCTGCCACATCTAAAATCTAAAGTCCAAAGTCTAAAGTCAA
>DEKO01000068.1 GCA_002353885.1 Porphyromonadaceae bacterium UBA2720 | reverse complement strand
AAACGATGTCCTGAGCCATGGCATCTAACGTCTAAAGTCTAGTTATGTTTGATAACCAACCAAAAGGATTGTATGCACTGGCACTGGCCAACACGGGTGAGCGTTTCGGCTACTACACGATGCTGGCCGTGTTTGCGCTCTATCTGCGTGCCAACTTCGGCTTGGAACCTGGCCGAGCCGGTATGATTTATAGCATCTTCTTGATGTGTGTCTACTTTATGCCCGTACTGGGCGGTCTGCTAGCCGACCTTTGGGGCTATGGTCGTATGGTCACTTCGGGCATCGTGGTGATGTTTCTGGGCTATGTGGCTCTGGCGGTGCCCCTGGGCAGCGGCGATGTGGCCTATTGGGCAATGATTGGCGCTCTGGCCCTCGTGGCCATGGGCACCGGACTGTTCAAGGGCAATCTGCAGGTGATGGTGGGCAACCTCTACGACGAGGCCCGATATGCCGACAAGCGTGATGCGGCATTCTCCATCTTCTATATGGCCATCAACATCGGCGCCATGTTTGCCCCGGCTGCGGCTGTGTGGGCTATGGAATATGCCCAGGCACATTATGGCGTGAGTGTCAACGACAGCTATCACTATGCCTTCGGGGTGGCCTGCCTGTCGCTGGTGCTCTCGATGGGCATCTACTATGCCTTCCGCGGCACCTTCCGCCACACCGAGAAGAGTGCGTTGAGCAAGAAGAAGGATGCTGACGCACCGGTCGAGGAGCTGCCACCGGGCGAGACCCGGCAGCGTGTCGTGGCTCTGGTGCTGGTGTTTGCTGTGGTCATCTTCTTCTGGATGGCATTCAACCAGAGTGGACTCACGCTCACTTTCTTTGCCGACGAGTTCAGTGCCAAGAGCGCGTCGGGCATCCAGGCCATGGTCTTCGACGTGTGGAATCTGGTGGTGTGCGTTGTCATGGTCTACGCGTTGTTTGCTGCATTCCAGAGCAAGGTGGCGCGCAACCGTGGCATCGCCTGGGGCGTGATCGCGGCAGGAGTGGCCTTCCTGGTGTGGCGCTACTTCACCACTAGCGAGGTCCAGCTGGCTGCGCCCATCTATCAGATGTTCAACCCCTGCTTTGTGGTGGCGCTGACGCCTGTGTCGATTGCCATCTTCGGCTGGTTGGCCGCTCGGGGCAAGGAGCCCAGTGCTCCCCGCAAGATTGCCTACGGCATGATGGTGGCCGCCGTGGCCTACGCTATCATGGCTCTGGCATCGGTGGGCCTGCTCACCCCCAACGAGCAAGCTGCGGCAGTCAAGGCTGGCGCATCTGGACCATTGGCATCGCCCAACTGGCTCATCTCGACCTATCTAGTGCTCACCTTCGGCGAGCTGTTGCTCTCACCCATGGGACTGTCGTTTGTCACCAAGGTGGCGCCGCCCAAGCTCAAGGGCCTGATGATGGGCGGCTGGTTTGCCGCCACGGCACTGGGCAACTTCCTGGTGCAGGTGGGCGGCCACTTGTGGGGCGACCTGCCGCTGTGGCAGGTATGGGCGGTCTTTGTCGTGTTGTGCCTCATCTCGGCTGCTATCATGATGGCCATGATGCGTCGCCTTGAGAAGGTGTGCTGACGCCAAAGCAGCAGTAGTTGTGGCTTTTGGTAGTAAAGCCGTTTTTGGTAGTAAACATAGTAGTGTAGTAAAGTAGTAAAGCCATTACATGATGGTGGCAGTTAACGCGGAACCCCGCGTAATCAGCCAAGCTGCATTATTCATTATACATTCTTCATAAAGTGGTAAAGCTGTTACCAGATTGTGGCTGCAGGCCCCCTAACCCCCTAAAGGGGGAACTGCTGTTGTGGCTGCCTCTTTGTACAACCCCTCTTAGGGGGGCTTGGGGGTCTACTAAAAACTAACGTCTAACTATTCCCATTGGAAGAATTAACATTGTTTAATGTGTCTTTTGGGGCATCGGTGCGTCTAATGGACAGAAAATGCCTGGTGAAGTAGTTGAAATTTGCAATCGATGATTGCTAATTGTCAATAATTTACTATCTTTGCCACGTTTTTTTGACGACGAATTCATTCATTCTAAAAACAAAAATAACCTTTTCTATGAAAATTAAGCAACTTTTGGCAGGTGTGTTGATGCTGGCTGCAGCCTGTGTCACCGCACAAGAGATGCCGCAGATGCCTCCTGTCCCCGTCGACGAGGCAGTGCGCATGGGCAAGCTGCCCAACGGACTCACTTACTATGTGCGTCACAACGACTATCCCGAGCACCGCGTGAACTTCTACATCGCTCAGCGTGTGGGTTCAATCCAGGAGGAGGAGAGCCAGCGTGGTCTCGCCCACTTCCTCGAGCACATGGCCTTCAACGGCACCGAGAACTATCCCGGCAATGGCGTGATCGACTACACCCGCACGCTGGGTGTGGAGTTCGGTCGCAACCTCAACGCCTACACGAGCACTGACCAGACGGTCTATAACATCGACGATGTGCCCAGCACGCGCCAGAGCGCTCTGGACTCGTGCTTGCTCATCTTGCGCGACTGGTCATGCGGCCTGTTGCTCGAGGGCGATGAGATTGACAAGGAGCGTGGTGTCATCCACGAGGAGTGGCGTCTGCGCAGCAGCGCCAGCCAGCGCATGCTCGAGCGCAATCTCGAGACACTCTATCCGGGTTCGAAGTACGGCAAGCGCATGCCCATCGGTCTGATGAGCGTGGTCGACAACTTCAAGTATAACGAGATTCGTGACTACTACCACAAGTGGTATCGTCCTGACAACCAGGCCATCGTTGTGGTTGGCGACATCGATGTCGACTACATGGAAGGCAAAATCAAGGAGATGTTCGGCCCCATCCCTGCACCCGCAGCCGATGCCGTACAGGTGGTCACCGAGCCCGTGCCCGACAACGATGAGATCATCGTCGTCAGCGACAAGGACAAGGAGCAGCAGTACAGCATCATCCAGCTCATGTTCAAGAGCGACCCCATGCCCCGCGAAATGAAGGGTACCATGGCCTATATGCTGCAAGACTATGTGATGGACATGGTGTCGAGCATGCTCAACCAGCGCCTGGCCGAGAAGGCTCAGGAGCCCGACTGTCCGTTCATCCAGGCAGGCAGCGGCAATGGCGCCTACATCATGAGCAACAGCAAGGAGGCTTACACTATCTATGCCATGCCCAAGGAGGGCCAGACCGATGCAGCCCTGCAGGCCATCATGACCGAGGCACTGCGTGTGGCCAAGCACGGCTTCACCGCCACCGAGTATGCCCGCGCCAAGGAAGAGTACATGTCGCAGCTGCAGAAGCAGTATGACAACCGCTCCAAGATCAGCAACGCCCGTTATGGCCGCAGCTACATCGCCAACTATCTGGAGGGTGACCCCATCCCCAGCATGGAGACTGAGTATGCCATCATGAACCAGATTGTGCCTATGCTGCCGGTTGAGATGATCAACCAGGGTGTGGCCGAGATGTTCCCGCAGGAGAACAACGAGAATGTGGTGGTGCTGTGCTTCAACCAGGAGAAGGAGGGCAACACCTATCCCACCGTCGAGGGCCTGACCGGTGCCATCACCGCCGCACGCAACAGCAACATCGAGGCATACGTTGACAATGTCAAGAACGAGCCCCTGATGACCAAGCTGCCCAAGGCCGGCAAGATCAAGAAGGAGACCAAGAACGCCAAGCTGGGTTATGACGAGCTCATCCTGAGCAATGGTGCTAAGGTCATCCTCAAGAAGACCGACTTCAAGGACAACGAGATTCGCATGTACGCTGTCTCCAAGGGTGGTAGCTCGCTCTATGGTCAGAAGGACTGGGCTAACACAGAGCTCTTCGACATGGCTATCATGCAGAGCGGACTGGGCAACTTCAGCAACCAGGAGCTGGAGAAGGCACTGGCCGGCAAGCAAGCCAGCGCAAGCCTGTCGCTGGGCACCTACACCGAGAGCCTGAGCGGCCAGTCGACCATCAAGGACCTCGAGACCATGTTCCAGCTGGCCTACCTGCGCATGACCGACATCCGCAAGGACGACAAGGCCTATGCCAACATCATGAACCTGCTTGAGACCGCACTCAAGAACAAGGGCCTGCAGCCCGAGGCTGCATTTGCCGACTCGGTCAACGTCACGCTCAACAACCACACCTGGCGATATCGCCCGTTTGAGGCCGAGTGCCTGAAGGATGTGAACTACGACCGCATCATGCAAATCGCTAAGGAGCGCACCGCCAACGCAGCCGACTTCACCTTCTACTTCGTCGGTTCGTTTGACAACGACACCATCCGCAAGCACATCTGCCAGTACATCGCCTCGTTGCCTGCCAAGGGCAAGAAGGAGAACTGGGTCAACGTCGATGAACACCCCAACGGAACTGTGCTCAACCACTTCACCCGCAAGATGGAGACCCCCAAGGCCAACGCACAGATGTACTGGCACAGCAGCGCCATCCCCTTCACCATCCAGAACTCCATCCTGGCCGACATGGCCGGCGAGGTGCTGAGCAAGGTCTATCTGCAGAAGATTCGTGAGGATGCCGGCGCAGCCTACTCGGCTGGTGCCAGCGGCGATGTGGACTATGAGGGCGACAAGGTGTTCAGCTATGTCATGGCCAGCGTGCCCATGAAGCCCGAGAAGGCTGCCGAGGCCCTCGACATCATGCGCCAAGAGGTGCCTGCCGCCGCCCAGAGCGTGGATGCAGCCACCCTGGCCGACATCAAGGCTGCCAACCTCAAGAACTATGACACGATGCTCAAGGAGAACGGCTTCTGGATCAATGCCCTGCGCATGTGGGACCAGCGTGGCATCGACATCGTCAACGGTTATCGCGAGGCAGTCAACGCCGTCACCCCGCAGCAGGTCAGCGACTTCATCAAGAAGCTCATGGCCAGCGGCAACAAGATTGAGGTGGTGATGATGCCCCAGGAGTAATCATCCCAACCTGACAACAAAGCCCTGACAGACCCATCAAGCCTCGTCAGGGCTTTGATTTCTCAATGCAGCAATGCATTATTCATCATTCATAACGTGAGGCCGCATGAATGCCAGGCGATGGTATCGGCTCTACTATTTTACTACCCCACTACTTTACTACACTACTACTTTACAACTTTGATGAAACGTATTGTCTCGACACTATGGTGCATAATGCTCGTCACTTGTCTCGCAGCAGCACCCGTTAAAACTAAAAAAACTATGTCTAGCAACGATTATCGCATCATGGTCATCAGCGACATCCACCTGCTGGCTCCAGAGCTGTATGATGATGGTGCTGCCGCCCAGCGCATGGCTAGTGGCGACATGAAGCTGCCCTTGGAGAGCGACCGCATCATGCAGCACATCGTCGACCGGGCCATCGCCGAACGACCCGCCTTGCTGCTCATCACCGGTGACCTCACTCACAATGGCGCTCGTGCCAGCCACAAACGGTTGTTGACCCACCTTGAAAGGCTGGAGCAGCATGGCGTGCACACGCTGGTCATCCCTGGCAACCACGACATCAGTTGCCCCAATGCACGCGACTATCGTGGAGGCAAAGCCACACCGGTCGAGACCATCACCCGCGTCGAGTTTGCTCAGACCTATGCCCGCTATGGCTATGGCAGCGATGCCCGGCGCGACTCGGCCTCGCTGAGCTATGCCTGCGAGCCCCTGCCCGGGCTAGTGCTGTTGGGCATCGACAGTAACCGTGACGAGGAGAACCGCCTGCGCAGCCGGGGCGACACGGCCGATGTCTATCACAACGCCGGGCGCGTCAAGCCCGAGACCCTGCAGTGGCTGCGCGAGCAGGCCAGTGAGGCGCACGCGCAGGGCAAGCACGTCATCGCCATGATGCACCATCACCTGCTCGAACACATCGACGGTGAGGCGCGCTTCTTGCCCAACTACATTGTCGCCAATCATGACGAGGTGGCTCGCACGCTTGCCGATTGCGGTGTGCGCATGGTGCTCACAGGCCACCTACACATCACCGATGCCGTGAGTGATGGCAGCATCACCGACATCGCCACCGGCTCGGCCAGTATGCATCCCATGCCCATGCGCATGATCTCGCTCGACAGCAAGACCGGTGTGGCACAAGTCGCAACCAGCTGGCTCGACGACCTGCCCCAGCAACTGCAAGGGCAGGCTCGTGAGCAAGTGGAGCATGCAGCGCCCATCCTGGCTGGCGTGATTGCCCATCGGCTGTGGTCGCGCTTGAGCGACAAGATGGGAAAAATGAAACAAATGCTGGTCATGCAAGGCGTTGACACGGCGGCCTTGCCACAGAATGCACAGCAGGCCACAGTGCTGATGATGCGGCACATGCAGCAGCCACTCACACACAGCCTGCTCGCTGTCACCCGTGGCGGCGAGGACCCGCAACAGGCACCCGCCATCATCCAGGCCGTCAAGCAGGGCATCATGGGCATGGCGCAAGAGGTCATGCCATCGCAGGCACAGTACATGGGCCCCTTCCTCATCGACAACCTGTGGCCCCGCGTCGAGCCCATGGTGCGCAGCGCCCTCGAGGACCTCAACCAAGTGGGCTCACCCAACCAGTCAGCCACCCCCGACCACGTGCTGCAAGTCAGCCTCTGATGCCACACATTGAAGTGGACCCCAAAAGTTAGACGTTAAACACGTTTAACTTTTTGGGGGCACTTCATTATGACACACCCTTTTTTTTCAAGGTCTTTATCTTCTGCTTCGCGTGCTTCCCGGTTATCACGAATTTTCGAATTTTATCAAGAATTTAAAGAATTAAGGAATTTTCTTATTCGCGTGTTTCGCGTTTATCACGAATTATCGAATTTCCGAATTTATGCCACATTCGCGGCATTCGCGGTTTATAAGACAAAAGAAAATAAGAACAAAAGATTCGCGGCATTCGCGGTTTATTAATTCTCTGCCACATTCGCGGTTAATAAGTCTAAAAAACAGCCTGCGCCGTGTTTCACAACACGGCGCAGGCATTCAACGTAGATGAT
>DEKO01000069.1:12535-12789 GCA_002353885.1 Porphyromonadaceae bacterium UBA2720 | reverse complement strand
TTTAAGGTGGGTTCTATAAATTAATTTGAGATGTTTTTGAACTATTTTCGAGCAGATGCGAAGTTAAAGCAGCAGTGGCATAGCGGGCTATGTCGCAATGCTTTAACGCAGCAGATGCCGAAAAGATTCAAAAACAGCCAAGAACTCATCACAATATTTTATTAATTTATAGAACACTCCTTAATAAAGTCGAAATAATGACCTACACGATATATAGCATGCTCAATGTGGCGTCGGCCGTGCTCATCGGCGTT
>DEKO01000069.1:9385-12481 GCA_002353885.1 Porphyromonadaceae bacterium UBA2720 | reverse complement strand
GCGCACACAGACCCGCCACTACCGCACGGCACGCACCTATCTGAGTGTGTCCTTCATCCTGCTGGCACTGCTCAAACTCACAGAGATCATCGTGCCCAAAGACAATGACACTGAGCTGACGGGCTGCATCGCCCTGATTGTGGGAGCCTTGCAGGCGCTGTGCTTCACTGCCTCGCTGCTGCTCTTCATCAGGCCGCAGTGGGTCACGCGGCGACGGGTGGCCACGCAGCTGGTGGGCATCGCGGCCGTGTCGCTGGCCCTGGTAGCCTGCCAGACGTTGCTGCCATCCGGGGTCTATCATATCGTGATGGCCGGCTGCTCGGCACTCTATGTGGCGCTGCTGGTCTACTACACCCTGGTGTTCCGCAAGGCCTATCAGCAGTTTGGCGCCGACATGACCGCCTATTATCAAGAGGAGGACCTGAACCGCCAGCTGCGGTGGATTGCCTATACCTTCTATTCGTCGCTGGCTGTGGGATGCCTGGTGTTTCTCTCGGTCAGTGGCATTGTGTGGCTCGACTGTCTGTTCATCGTCATCTACTCGGCATTCTACGTCTACCTCACCAGCCGGTTTATCAACTATGGCCAGTATGTGTCCACCGTGATGCGGGCCGTGCAGCCCGACGAGCAGTCGCAGGTGCCCGCACTGGGCGGGGCTGTTGCCGCGCCCGAGCGCATGAGTCGTACCATGGTCAAAGCGGTCGAAGACACCCCAATGAAGTTTGCGCCCATCAGCGCACGTCTGCAGCAGTGGGTCGATGAGAGGAGATACCTCCAGAGCGATGTGGCTGTCAAGGACGTGGCCGCCGCGCTCGACACCTCGCCTCGCCGGCTCAACGAGTACTTTAGCGAGGTCGTGGGCGAGGACTTCGTCAAGTGGCGCATGCGCATGCGCCTGCAGTATGCCTGCCAGCTCATCGACCAGAATCCCGACCGGGCGATGCAGGAGATCGCTGTGGAGTCGGGCTTTGGCGATCGCAGCTACTTCTACCGCAAGTTCTCAGAGGTCATGGGCATGACCGTCACACAATACAAGCAACAAGCTAAGCTGCAACTGACAAGAACGAGTCATGACTACAGCGGCAATGAGTAGGTGCGATTGCGGCTTGTGAGATAAAGAAAACAACTCAAACAACTCTTATTCTGCTTCAGTTTTTTGGAAGACAACACGGACAACGAGGACAATATATTCATGTTGACAATTTTGTTTTGACTTGTCTACATCAATGAGTTGTCCTTATTGTCTTCTAAACCCCAAAAATCTGTGAGATATTGCTAGACCCCACGCAGCGTGAGGGCGATGCGCTGGCGGTCGACATCGACCGACAGGACTCGCACCCTCACCACCTGGCCCAGCTTGACCACCTTTGATGGGTCGCTCACACGCCGCTCGGCCAACTGTGAGACGTGCACCAGACCCTCCTTGTGCACACCGATGTCGACAAATGCACCAAACTGCGTGATGTTGGTCACCTTGCCGTTGAGCACCATGCCCTCGTGCAGGTCTTCAATCTTGGTCACATTGTCGTCAAACTCCACATTTTCGGCACCCTCGCGCGGGTCACGCCCGGGCTTCTCCAGCTCGTGCATGATGTCGACCAGCGTGGGCTCGCCCACTTCGCCGGTCACATATCGCTTGATGTCGATCTTGTCGCGCTGCGCCTTGTCCTTGATCAGGTCGGCCACCGTGCAGCCACAGTCGCGTGCCATCTGCTCGACCAGCGCATAGCGCTCGGGATGCACGGCACTGTTGTCCAGCGGGTTGGCGCTCTCGGGGATGCGCAGGAAGCCTGCCGCCTGCGTGAAGGTCTTCTGGCCCATCTTGGGCACATGCAGGATGTCGCGCCGGCTGGTGAAGTCGCCATTCTCGGCACGATAGGTGACGATGTTTTGTGCCAGGGCGGGGCCAAGGCCGGCAACATAGGTCAGCAGCTCCTTGCTGGCGGTGTTGATGTTGACGCCCACACTGTTGACGCAGCTCTCGACCGTGAACGTCAGCGCCTCTTTGAGGCGTGTCTGGTCCACATCGTGTTGATACTGGCCCACGCCGATCGACTTCGGGTCAATCTTGACCAGTTCGGCCAGCGGGTCGAGCAGGCGGCGCCCAATCGACACTGCGCCGCGCACGGTCACATCCTCGTTGGGGAACTCGTCGCGAGCCACCTTCGAGGCCGAGTAGATCGAGGCTCCGCTCTCGTTCACCACATGCACCTCGACTTTGCGGCCCAGCTGCAGGCGCTTCAAGAATCGCTCGGTCTCGCGGCTGGCTGTGCCATTGCCCAGCGCAAAGGCATCAATCTTGTAGCGATTGACCAGCTGTTCGACGGTGGCGGTGGCCCCCTCGATGTCAAAGTGCGGCGCCACCGGGTAGATCACATCATGGTGCAGCAGGTTGCCCTGCTCGTCCAGGCACACTACCTTGCAGCCCGTGCGGAAGCCCGGGTCGACGGCCATGATGCGCTTGCGCCCCAGCGGTGGGGCGAACAGCAGCTGGCGCACGTTCTGGGCAAACATGTTGATGGCCTCGCCGTCGGCCTTCTCCTTGCTGGCGGCGGCAAACTCGGTCTCGATTTGCGGCTTGACCAGGCGCTTGAAGCTGTCCTCGGCGGCCTGGCGCACCAGGTCGGCACACAGCCCCTGTCCGCGCACCACCGTGCGGGTGATGTTGTTCAGGCACCGCTCGTCGTCGATGCCGATGGTCACGCGCAGGAAGCCCTCCTTCTCGCCGCGCCGGATGGCCAGCAGCTGGTGCGACGAGATGTGGCGCAGCGGGCGCGAGAACTCATAGTAGCTCTCGTAGTTGCGGCCCTCGATCTCCTTGCCCTTGACAAAGTGGCTCGACAGGATGGCATCGAAGCGAAACGACTTGCGCACCTGGTTGCGCACCCGCTCGTTCTCGCTCACCCACTCGGCGATGATGTCCTGGGCCCCGGCGATGGCGGCCTCGACGTCAGGCACCTCGTCGCCCACAAATCGCACAGCCTGGCGGGCGATGTCCTGTTCGCGCTGGGCCATAATCAGCTTGGCCAGCGGCTCCAGGCCGCGTTGGCGGGCGGCCTCGGCGCGTGTCTTGCGCTTGGGCTTGTAGGGCAGGTA
>DEKO01000069.1:0-9326 GCA_002353885.1 Porphyromonadaceae bacterium UBA2720 | reverse complement strand
GTCGCGGATGCGGGCGGCCAGCTCGGGTGTGAGCTTGTCCTGCGCCTCGATGGTCTTGAGAATGGTGGCGCGGCGCTTCTCCAGCTCGTGATAGTAGTTGAGCCGCTGTTCAATCGACTGGATGGCCAGCTCGTCCAGGCCACCGGTCATCTCCTTGCGGTAGCGGCTGATAAACGGAATGGTGGCGCCGTCCTCGAGCAGGCTCACCGTGCCGGCCACCTTGTGCAAGTCAATCTCGAGTTCCTTCGAGATCAGTTCTATAATCTTGTCGTTCATGATTTGATAGGCTGCTTGTCGAGTAGTCGAGCATTCGATTGCTCGAACAATCGTGGGAATTGTCAATTATTTATTTTCAATTTTATCACCGTGATCTCGGGCGTGGCGCCGATGCGCATGGGCACACCCACCATGCCGATGCCGATGTTGACATACAGGTGCTGGTTGCCCTGGCTGTACAGCCCGCCCCACTCGCGGTAGCGCCAGCTGGCCGGTGAGTATTTCTGGCCGAAGAGCGTCACCATCATCTGCATGGCATGCGTGTGGCCCGCCAGCATCAGGTCGATGTCGGTCTGGCCCACAATCTGCTCGCGCCACTGCACGGGGTTGTGCTGCAGCAAGATTTTGTAAGGCAGCTGGCGCACGCTGTCGGGATAGGCCGCGGCCAGGTCGCTATAGTTGGCAAAGTGTCCCTCGCCAAAGTTCTCCTCGCCCACGATGAGCAGGCTGTCGCCATTGTGCGCAATCACATGATGGGCATTGTTCAGCAGGGTCCAGCCCATCTGCCGCTGCAGGTCGCACAGCGCCTGGTGGTCGCACGCCTTGGCCTGCGAGTCGGGCCAGCGGCAATAGTCGTCATAGTCGTGGTTGCCCAGGATGGCGATCACCCCGTCGCGGGCCTTGAGCCGGCTCAGCGCGTCGACAAAGGGCAGCGCCTCGCTCGTGCGGCGGCTCACCAGGTCGCCCGTGAACACGATCACGTCGGGCTGCAGGCGGTTGACACTGTCCACCAGTTGCTCGACAATGGCCGTGCGCGTGCCGTAGGTGCCCAAGTGCAGGTCGCTGATGTGCACCAGTCGATAGCCGTCGAAGGCCTGCCCCAGCCGGGGACTGCCGACAGTCACCTCGTTGACCTGCAGCCGGCCAGGGGTCACCAGGGTGCCCCACCACATCGTGCCGAAGGTCAACAAGCCCACGCATGCTCCGGCAGTGCCGAAGCCGCGCTTCACACCACGCGGCAGCCGGCGAATCAGCGACGGCCAGGCCACCAGCAGCCACAGGTATTTGGGCACATAACATGCGATGTAGGTCCATAGCAGCCACATCGCCAGGTTGAGCTGGCCATCGCTGGCGCTAGCGTCGCCGAAGGGCTGCGCCATGCCCACCACGAGCATCACCTGCAGCGCAAGCGACAACACGCGGTGCACGAGCGACAATGCCTTGCTCACCCGCCGCAGCTTGCGGTCTATCAACCAGTCAACCAGCAGGTTCAGGAAGATAAACACCGTCAGGGCAATCCAATTAATCCGCACGGAGTAGTTTTTAGACTTTAGTTTTTAGACTTTAGACTTTAGACGTTAGCTCGAATGTTCGAGTAATCGAATGCTCGAATGTTCGAACAATCGAATGTTCGAACAATCGAAATCTCGAAACCCGAAAATATTAAAATTATTTGAGCGCCTCCAGCTGGTTGGTCAGCGGGTTGCTGTACATCTGCAGCATCTTGTTGAACATGTAGAAGCGGTCATACTCGCTGAGCTTGATGTCGACCTTGTCAATCTGGTCGCTCAGGTATTGGGTGAACGCCTCCTTCTCTTCGACCGAATACTTGTCGGCAAAGTCTTTGTTGTCAAACAAGATGTCGTGCGCGATATAGTTGGTCTTGAAAATCTTGTAGCCCACATGTATCGAGTGGTCGATGATGCGGCAGATGCGGCTCACTGTCAGCAGCTTGTCCAGGTCTTCGGGTATCTTGTCAAGCTCGTCGTTGATGCAGGGCGTGAACGTGTAGTGGATCTGGCCCTTCTGGCCCATCAGCCCGGTGCGCATGCTCAGCAGATCATCATCGGGCGACTTCTTCCAGTTGGGATTCTTGTCCTTCATCAAGAATTCCTTGGCCTTGAGGTAGTCGTTCGGGTCATACTCATAGCTGATGGCCACCGGTGCAATGTTCAGCTCCTTGAGGCTCTCGACGATGCTCTTGTCGCGGTTGCCGTAGCTCAGCATCTTGATCAGGCTCTCCTGGGTGCGGTCGTTACTGTCCTTGCAGCGGCCCTCGCGCTGCGAGATCCAGATGGACTCGTGCTTCTGGGTGATGCTGAAGTGCATGTAGCCCGACAGTTGTATGGCGGCCTGCAACGTCTGGATGCGGCCCAGGTTGCGCTTGACGATGAAGGCTTTATTCAGTCGCGCCAGCTTGTTGATCCAGTCATAGATGAGCAGGTTGTTGCCGATGGCTATCTCGCACGACGGCCGGCCGCTCTTGAGCAGCAGATAGCCCAGCTGTGCCGAGTCAAGGATGATGTCGCGGTGGTTGGTGATGAACATGTTGGGCACATCGGGGTCGGTGTTCTCCTCCATGCCACTGCTGGTCAGACCGGTTGTCGTCTTGGCGATGAGACCCTCAAGGAACGGGCGCATCACACGCACCTGAAACTCGTCCTTCGAGTTCAAGCTCAGCAACACATACTTGAGTTCGCTATATTTGTAGTTGGGCAGAGCCATGCCCACAATGCGCTGGAACAGGGGTTCCTCGACCAAGATTGACATGGCGTTGTGGAAGTCCTTGTCGCTAATCGGGCAGATATCCAGATACTCCGCCGGGGTGGTTACATTCTCGTTAATCATAGTCCTGTCTTGTTGGTTTGCTATCAAGAAGACAAAGGTACAAAAAAAATCTCACCCGACAACTATCGGGTGAGATTTTTCAAAATTGCAATCAGCCGTAGGTTTCAATCAGGTGCTTGACAAACTGCACGTCGGCAAAGTTGATGTTGCCCTGGTCATGCTGGTTGAGCGACTCAATCTGGTGCATCTCGTCGGCCGTGAGTGTGAAGTCAAAGATGTCCAGGTTCTGCTCCATGCGCTCGCGGTGTGTGCTCTTGGGGATGGCGACGATGCCGCGCTGTGTGAGCCAGCGCAAGGCCACCTGGGCTGCGCTCTTGCCATAGTGCTGCCCGATGCCGATCAGTAGTTCGCTCTTGACCACACCCTCGACACCCTGGCCGCCCAGTGGGCCCCAGGCCATCATGCGGGTGCCGAAGTCGCGCAGCAGCGGCTCGATGCCGCGCTGCTGGATGAGTGCGTTGCACTGCAACTGGTTGACCATGGGCTTGATGTCGACATAGTGAGCAAAGTCAAAGAAACGGGCCTTCTGGAAGTTGCTCACGCCGATGGCTCGCACCTTGCCGGCACGATAGGCCTGCTCCATGGCACGCCATGTGCCGAACACGTCGCCATAGGCTTGGTGAATTAGCAACAGGTCGATGTAGTCGGTCTGCAGCTTGCGCAGGCTCTCGTCGATCGACTGCGCAGCCTTCTGCTCACCAGCATTGCTGATCCACACCTTGGTGGTGAGGAAAATCTCGTCGCGCGCAATGCCGCTCTTGGTCATGGCGGCGCCCACGCCCTCCTCGTTGTAGTAGGCCTGCGCCGTGTCAATCAGGTGATAGCCCACGCTCAGCGCGTCGCTCACGCAACGCTCGCACTCCTGCGGAGTGACCATGAAGACGCCGTAGCCCAGCACGGGCATCTCCACACCGTTAGCTAGTTTGATGGTTTCCATTGCTTTATGATTTGGTTAAAGGGTGACTTTTGGGTGATGGTTTTCGATGGCTCGAACATTCGAGCATTCGAACTTTTAACTATAAACTTTTAACTATAAACTTTTAACTATAAACTAATTAAAGTCTAGTATCCCAGCGACTTGAGCCACTGCTCGACGGTGGCGCGGCCCTGACGTACATCGTGGCCATACATCTCAAAGCCGTCGGTCACTGTGGCATTGGGGTAGGCCGCCTTCACGTCCTCGACACAACGGCCCAGGCCCGAGCCCTCATGGGTGGTGAACGGGATGATGGTCTTGCCGCTCAGGTCATACTGCTTGAAGAAGGTGAACATCACTTGCGGATAGGTGCCCCACCACACAGGGCCACCGATAAACACTGTGGTGTACTGGTCCAGGTTCTCAAGCTTGCCCTCAAACTCAGGCAGTTCGCCATTCTGCTGCTCGACTTTGGCCAGGTCGCACAGCGGCTTGTAGGCCATGCCGTCATACTTGTGGATGACCAGCTCAAACTGGTCGGCACCGGTGATGTCGCTGATGTAGTCGGCCACAATCTTGGTGTTGCCCACCTCGATGTTGCCCACGGCATAGTTGTCGCCGGCATGCGAGAAGAACACCACAAGTGTCTTGCCGCCAGTGGCGACAGTTGTCGGTTGCGCATTGTTCTGCACCTTGCTTCCGCTGCACGACATCGACATCAGCAATGCCACAGCAGTCATCAGATATTTGCTAAATCTCATTACTTAATTGTTTGAATTATAAACTATAACTATTAACTGTAAACTATCAATAAGTGCTTGCCTGTGAGTCGACAAACAGCCACTGCCCGTCGCGCTTGACCAAGTGGAAGGTCAGCTGCAAGGGCCACGTGTGCCGGCCGCCGCCGAATACCGCTGCCTCGACGCGGCTGCGCCCCGTCAGGGTGGCTCGGTCGCCATCGACACAGATATCCATCTGTTCATGCTCGGCGCTATAGTAGTTGAGCGTGCCGTCGGCGATGGCACGGATGTACACCGCCTTGGGCTGACGCATACCCGTCATGTGGGTCAACACAAACTCTGGGGCGTGCACGGCATTGAGCGTGACGGTGTCCTTGTCAATCATCGCCTGATACATACGACGGTAAACATCCATGATCTGTTGCTTGTCGTCCATGTCAGTGGGTCGATTTGAGATATTGCAGGTCGCCATACCAATAACTGGCCGTGCAACCGCCGTCAATCAAGAAGTCGGCGCCACTGATAAAGCGGCCACGACTCGACATCAAGAACTCGGCCAGGTCGCCCACCTCGTCGGGTGTGCCGGCACGACGCGCGGGCATGCCGGCAATCATCTTGAGGTAGCCATCCTTGCGAGGGCCGTGCAACTCGTCGTTGGCAAGCGGGGTGATGATGATGCCGGGAGAAATGGAGTTGATGGTGGCACAGCGCTTGCCCCAGCGGGTGGCTTCGTACATCACGCGCAGCACATTGCACCGCTTGCTGTACTGATAGGCCTTGAGCGTGTCGCTGATGTCGCGCAAAAAAGGTAGCTCCAGCAGCTCGTCGGCCGGGGTCATGGCCAGCGCGTCGTTTTGCTCTTGCGGCAAGGCGGGCAGGCGGTGGCCGCTCTGCGACGAGATGACCACGCCACTGCCGCCGGGGGCAATCACTTTGCCGAACTCCTCGAGCAGCACGCTCGTGCCATAGAGGTCGACTTGCAGGATGCGCTCGACCGGTGCCTGCGAGGGCGACACGCCGGCGGCGTTGATCAAGTTTGTCACATCGCCTTGGCTGGTGGCATACTTCACAAGTTTCAGGATGTCTTCTTTTGACCCCAGGTCGCACTGCTGGATCGAGCACGCAAATCCGGCATTCTCCAGCGTCTGGGCTGCTGCCTGGGCGTTGGCGAGGCTATAGTCGGCCAGCACCAAGTGCTTGCCGGCTGCCACACGGCGGGCGATGGCCACACCGATGCTGCCGGCACCCACGAGCACTACTACCTGTTTCATCATTCTACTAGATTAGCAATGTGTTGTGCCTCGCGGTCGGCGTGTGCGGCCTCGGCACCATGGATGGGCGTGCCGGCCAGCACGGTGGCACCGGGGCACAACTTCTTGATGAAACGCTCCGAACTGCCCATGCCGCTGCCCTCGTTGGTGCAGAACGGGATGATGGTCTTGCCCGTGAAGTCGTAGCTCTCAAGGAAGGTGTAGCACACCATGGGCATCGTGCCCCACCAGTTGGGGTAGCCCAGGATGATGGTGTCATATTCGTCGATGTTCTCGGGGGCGTTCTTCACCTCGGGGCGGGCCTGGTCGCGCAGTTCTTGCTTGGCCTCCTCGATGCAGGTCATGTAGGACTTGCTGTACTCATAGGTGGTGTCGATCTGAAACAGGTCGGCCTCGGGCAGCAGGGCCTTGATTTTGGCGGCAACGACCTCGGTGTTGCCCAGTATAAGGTCGCGGATGCTGCCGTTGACATAGTTCTCGCCGCGGCGCGAGTAATAAGCGATTAATACTTTAGCCATAGTGTTAAGTGTTGGAGTTTATGTTGTCGTTATATGGCGGGCTGGGTCGACCACTCGAAGTGCTGCTCTCGCTCGCTGATCCACCAGCGGCCGTCAATCTTGACGTACTTGTCGTAGTAGCGCACGGCATGCACCGTGAGTTTGTCCTTGCCGTCCTCTTCGGTCACCAGCGTGGCCAGGGCGTAGCAGGTGCCGGTGGCGTGGGTCTCGTCGATGAAGTCGACGCTCTGCTGGCCGTTCATGTGGAACGATACCTTGGCGGCACCGAAGGCCTTGTACTGGCTGATCATGTCCTGCACGTCGCGGGCCTGCATGCCCAGCTTGTCGCCAAAGTAGACATCGAGCTTGATGTCGGGGCGGAAGATCTCAACGTAGCAGTCTTGGTTGTTCTTGTCACTCTCGGTGGCATAGAAGTCTACTAGCGCCTTCAACTCCATGCGGTCTTGCATTCTGAAATCCATCGTAATTGTCTGTTTATTGTGGTTAGTAATTTGCTGAATTGGTGTCATTATCTCGAATGACACTGCAAAATTACAACTATCGCCCGAAACCTGCATGACACAAATTTCGGGCGATTTTACCAAAATCCGACTTTCGTCGCAATCTCGGCTCTGCGCTCGTTGGCACGAGATTATTCAAAAGTCAATTTCGTTCGGTCGTGAGCACTTCGTGGTTCACGACAAGAATCGGGAATTACTCGCGGAAGTCGCTGGGCTTGGCACCAAGGTTGTTGACCACATAGCGCGTGAAGTGTGACATCGACGAGAAGCCGAACATGTCGGCGATGTCGGTCAATGTGAGCGAGCGGTCGCGCAGGCAGCGGCTGATGTCCAGGGCTGTGTAGCGCGTGATCCAGTAGTTGGCGGGCAGACCGCTGGCGCGCTTCGACACCTCGCTCAGGTACTTCGCTGTGACACATAGCTTGTCGGCATAGTAGCCAATCTCGCGGTTCTGGCGGAAGTCGCCGTTCTCGAGCATCTCGATGAACTGTTCCATCAGTTGGTGCTGCTGCGCCGAGATGCGGTCCATGCCATAGAGCGTAGCGTGGAAGTCGAAGAAGTCGAGGATCATTGTCTGGATGGCCGTGATGAGGATGTCGCGATAGAACTTGTGCTCGGGCTGTGCCAGACGTTGACGGATGACGGTGAAGTTATTGGCACACACACGCTGCTGCTCGGGCGACAGCCGCATGATGGGGTTCTCGAACAGCGACAGGTGGCCTCGCACGCCATAGTTGCTCTGTGGCGTGCACACCTGGATGAACTCCTGGGTGACATAGATGACATCGACCATGAAGTCGTCGCTGGGCTGCCGGGGGGTGAACAGGTCGCTGCGGCCGGCAATAATCATGCAGTCGCCGGCCTGCAGCGTGAACTCGCGGTTGTTGTACGTCAGCCCGCACTGGCCGCTGTGGCAGTAGGCATGGCACAGATAGCCGGCTAGCAGCGGGTCGGCCACCCGGTCCAGCGTGTTGTCGAGGATGATATGCTGTACAAATTCCATGATGCTTGCGTTTAGGGTGTGGAAGAAATACGATTAAACTCCTCCTTGAAGGCATAGAGTGGGATGCATTCAAGCCAGTCTTGATGGGTGCGTTGTTTCATCGAGAGTCTGATGCCAGTCAACTCGGGATGTTTTTTGATGAATGTCCGCATCGACTTGGACTGCAGGTTTTCCTCTGCCTTGACCTCAATGGGATAGACTTTTGTGCCTAATTGAACGATGAAGTCCAGCTCAATGCGTGAGTCTTCGGCACTGTGGTAGAAGGTGGGATAGGCCGTACACGCCAGTTGCTGCGCAACAAACACTTCGGTGAAAGTCCCTTTGTACTCAGTGAAGATGTCATTGCCAATGAGCACTGCTTGGGCAGGGGCATCGACCATGGCTCCAAGCAGCCCGATATCAAAGATGAAGAGCTTGAATGCATTGGCATCCTCATAGAACTTCAGCGGCATCTTGGCAGCTTTGACCCGGTTGACTTTGTAGACCAGCCCGGCATCAACAAGCCACTGAATGGCAATCTCGAACGTGACGGCACGCGCTCCCTTGCGCAGAGCACCATAGATGAACTTCTTGTTCTCTTTGGCCAACTGTGAGGGGATGCTCTGCCACACCATGCGTATGCGGGGCACCTCGCCAGGAGGGGCATGTTTCGAGAAGTCTTGTTCATATTCGTCCAACAGTTTGTGCTGCAGTTGTCGCACTTGCTGCAGACCGCAGTGCCTGGCGTAGGCCTCAACAACAATAGGCATGCCGCCAACATAATAATACTGGCGCAGCAAGTCGATGTATTCGGCTGATAACGAATTGATGAGTTGCCAGTCGCCTCTGGTCAGTTCATCGGCCAGCTGCTCTCGGCCCATCGCCCGCAGAAATTCCTCGAAGTCCATGGGATATAGCCTCAAAAGGTCAACTTTTCCCACGGGGAAAGATGTCTGGCCGTGCAATGAGATGCCGAGCAACGAACCAGCAACAGCAATATGAATGTCAGGGGCATCTTCGCAGAAGTATTTAAGTGATGTCAGTGCGGCAGGGCAGTCTTGGATCTCGTCAAGAATCACCAAGGTGTCGCCAGGGGTGATGTCGATGGATGACAGGGCAGATAGCCCACGTAACAGTTGTTCGACAGAGCCTCCCCCTTGGAACAAGGCGCGGGCTTTGTCGTTGCGGTCGAGACTGAACATGGCAACCTGCCGATACTCACGTTGAGCAAATTCGGTCAGGAGCCAAGTCTTGCCAACTTGGCGTGCGCCATTCAGAATCAATGGCTTTCGGTTAGCACTGTTTTTCCATTCAATCAGAGATTTATATAGAGTCCTTTGCATGACGGTGATACTTTTTTGTACGACATTGTGCTGCAAAGATACATTTTTTCGTACGACTTTTTGTTAAATGTCAACAATAATCTGCATGAGATGAGCCTAATTTAATATAAATTAACGTGAGCCAGACGACTTGTAACTGTTCAGCGATTGCGTCGGAGACGCAAAAATGCTTCGAAGAAGCTATTTGTTCGAAAGACCATGCAAGAGGGCCG